>CAZZDT010000044.1:0-11075 GCA_964652435.1 uncultured Bdellovibrionales bacterium | reverse complement strand
CTCACTTCACCTCAGGTATCCAATCTTCGTTATGCCGCGACTCGTTCCATTAATGTGGCTCATCTAGGAGGAACGATTTTGTGTGCCGGGCACCCTCTATTGATAATGATAATCATTCTCATAGTCAACATCTTTTTTCGGAAAGTTGGAGTTTAGATCTATTTTTTTAAAGAGGGGATCGAGACATTTTCAATGCACTGGGCCGACGATGATGGGTCGCAAAATCTAGGAAGGGTCAATCTGTTTGGAAAAGCAATCGCTGGGGATGTCATTGAATTTACAAAAAAAATGCACCGTCTTCGCCGGGCTCAAACAGCGAAGACGGTGCGAACGAATACGATTGGTCGATTCCTTTTGGTGGGGCTCACTTCACCATTGGGGGTATCCAATCTTCGTCATGTCACAGCTCGTTCCAAAAATGTGGCTCATCTAGGAGGAACGGTTTTGTTTGCCGGACACCCTCTATTGATAATGATAATCATTCTCATAGTCAACAGTTTTTTTTCATTGTAGTTGACGAAACCGATCTTTAACGCCAACTAGAGACTCTATGAACGAATTTCTTCAATTAGGGCTTGCGCTTACAATTCTGAT
This sequence comes from uncultured Bdellovibrionales bacterium, assembly GCA_964652435.1. GTDB lineage: Bacteria > Myxococcota > XYA12-FULL-58-9 > XYA12-FULL-58-9 > JABJBS01 > JABJBS01. The sequence continues at coordinate 10,481 of CAZZDT010000044.1, read as the reverse complement.
CGGCTCCACGATCATTGTTGTTCGATACGCCATAAAGAAGCGCCAAGCTGCTTGCACGGGCACCTGCTCCACATGCCCAAGTGGAGGTTCCGACACTGGAACCAGCTCCTGTGAACGTGGTAGTTCAACGGACCCGGACCTTACCCAAATCCGGAGTCTCAATAGAGAGTAACCAGGAAGAGCTATGTACGAGATTCTATTAAAAGGTGGCCCCATTGTTATTCCCATTGGGATTTGTTCACTGGTGGTTCTCACTGTCTTCTTCGAGCGGCTCTGGACTCTTAAGCGCTCACGAGTCATTCCAGATCAATTCATCGACCGTATTCAAAATATGATCAAAGAAGAACGCGTCTCCGATGCCCTTCTCCTCTGCGAAGAAAGCCAAAGTCCCATGGCCAACATCATGGCCGCAGCTTTGAGAAATGCCAGCAAACAAAGACCTATTGTAAAAGAAGCGGTAGAAGAGATTGGAAAACACGAAGGAGCCCAGCTCGAGAAATTCGTGGAAGTACTGGGTACCTGCGCGGCTATCTCTCCCCTGATGGGCTTGCTTGGTACTGTCACGGGAATGATGGAAGTCTTTCGGGAAGTCGAAGCCGCCGGCCTAGGTGATCCTTCCGTTTTCGCCAGCGGAATTTGGCAAGCTCTGATTACCACCGCCATCGGGTTGGCTGTGGCGATCCCAGCTTTCATTTTCTACAAATACCTATTGGGCAGAGTCGACGGGTTGCTTCTTGAAATGGAAGAACGCTCACTGCACCTTATTGATATGGTGGCCTCTCGAGAATGAATTTCTCCACACGTACCAAGCGCCGAGGACTCACCGATATCAACCTGACTCCCTTGGTTGATATTGTCTTTATCCTTTTAATTTTCTTCCTCATTACGTCCACTTTCGTTCAAAGTCCCGGCATCGATGTAAACCTGCCCAAAGCAGGAAGCTCCACCGAGACCCGGCAAGCCCAAAGTATCGTGATTACCGTGGATGAAAATGGGCAGCTTATCTACGGCGGAGAAGTTACAGACATCGGCGGTCTTAAAGATACCCTAACGAAGCTTTTCCAGGATTCTCCCAATCATCAAATCGTGATTCAGGCCGACGAGACCACGAACCACGGCGCTGTGGTTCAGGCAATGGACGTGGCTCGAGAAGTCGGCTTTCGAAAACTTGGTATCGCCACACAGGCTGCGCCCTAACCCTTCAAGTCAAACTTGCAATTGAGAGATCGGAGCTTTACGATGCCTACCATGCAGCGTCGTCACGTCATAGGTTTGAGCCTCTTGGTATTGTTCAGTTTGAGTGCCGTGGTTCATACCGTTTTCTTTTCCGATGGATGGGACAAGCGAGAATCTCTCAAAAAAGAGGTAGCGGCCCGCACATTGGCCAATGACATTGCGGAGCAAGAAACGGCAAAGTTGCGAGAGCGCATTCAGGCCATCCGTGAGAGACCCGATGTTCAAGAAAGGCTCGTTCGAGATCAAGCTGGCTTCGTCAAACCAGAAGAAGTTATTCTTGAAATGAACCCATGATCTGAACTGAAGCACCGTGAGCCAGAACCCAACAATCAGTCGATATATCATCAAAGGCGGACTTGGCCGGGGTGCCAGTGGGCGCGTTTACTTAGCCGAAGACCCGGAATACAAACGCCAGGTTGCCATCAAGGTCTTAGACGAAGAATACGCGCTTGATCCCCAACACCGAAATAGATTCGACCGCGAAGCCAAAGCAATGGCCAGCCTCAATCATCCAAACATCGTCAAATTGCTAGACCACGGTGGTACGCTAGACTCTCATCTCTACCTTGTCATGGAAGTGATCGATGGGCCTCACTTAGGCCAGCTTGCGCGAGAGTGGGGTGATATGCCCGAAACCCTTCTTGCCGCCATCGGACTTGAACTGGCTTCCGCCCTAGCCCATGCACATAACCAGGGGATCATTCACCGAGACCTTAAGCCCGAGAATGTATTTTTGGATAATGGCCGACTGGTTCTCGCTGACTTTGGAATCGCTAAAGCCATCGCCGAGAACTCTCCACTGGGAGAGGACGCTAAGAAAATAACAGAGATCATCGGAACGCCGGGATTCATGGCTCCAGAGCAACTTCAGCAACAAACGCTCTATCCACAAACCGATATTTTTGCCTGTGGTGCCCTGCTCTACTTTCTCGCCTGTGGCAAAGTACCCTACGAAGGCAACAGTCCTTATATGCTGATCAAGAATATGCGCGAGACTAGGCCCGTACCGCTTTCAGATTTACGACCGGAACTCTCTGAGAAGTTCACAAAGCTTATTCAGCTCTGCCTTTCGTTTGCTCCCAATATGAGACCAGTTTCAATGGATGCTGTTCATGAGCAATTACGAGATATTCTCTGGGACAGTGGCGCCAACGACATCGCTAATATTTTCGTACAATATGCGAAAGATCCTACGACCTTTCGACAAGAGGACCGAGACCGGCGTATTGGACAATTGCTCCACCAAATTCGACAAGCGGTTCGAGAAGGCGATGGCATTCGCGCTGACTCCCTTCGAGGAAGACTGAACATCCTCGACCCAACCAACCCTCAAGCTCAGGCCATTACAGGCATGGAAGCGCTGATGCGCCAAACAGAGCTTCAACCTTCTCCAGAAGAGTCCTTTCAAAAGCAGGGTCAGTTCAAACAAGGACTTGGGCTTTCGATACTCATCGCCCTTGGAATGGTGTCCGGTATCTGGCTGGCCCGCGATTGGGTAGCACCGCCTCCGCCCGAGCCCGAATCGGCAAAGGTTATTCTCCAAGGTCTGCTGGAAGTCGAGACCGCTGGCGTTACCTATGTCTTTATCAATGGCTCTGCCCAAGGAAGCTTTAGAACAAAAGCACAGTTTCCAGTTCCCGTGGGTGAAGCCAAATTGGAATTCCAACACGAGACATTTGGAAGCCTCAAATCAACAGTAGGCATCAAGGACCAATTCACCACGCGAATTGTCCTGAACTGGCAAAAGAAAAAAGTCGAAATTAAACCCTGAACTCACTGAGAGATTTTTACGGGAAGATTCGTGGTACAGTCGGAACCACCCCGCTTTGGGAACACAACTCTCTTCATCGTTTTCTTCAAACACTTAAAGAGTAAACCCTTGCGGTATGCAGGATTGCCCAGATCAAACTGAATCACCTGACCACTGGGTCTCACGGTGAACCCCAAGGTAATCGTGTCTGGCAAGCTAGAGCCCGTTGCCGCAGCTCTCTTTTTCTCTTGCTCCACACATGTACCAATTTTGCCTTTATAACGGCTCATCACTTGAAACACATCTTGAGGCTTTAAAAGACAAGAGTCGGTAACACTTGCAGCGTTACTTTTCCTTGCGCGGGTTTTACGCACGCTTCGAGACTTTTTTGATTTAGCTTCTGCTGCGGCCATGCGCTCATCGTACTCGACCTGCGCCGCCTCCAACATCTCCTGAGTCACCAATGGTTCAACGTCAGGTAAAGGGATCGCTTGATGTCGAACGAATGCATCTTTTCTTTCTTGAATTACCGACTCAAATTGAGATTTCTCTTCGCTCTTCAGTAAAGCGATCTGCTCATTCACAACATGATAAGAAGCCGCGCAACCACCAGCTAAAATCAGCAATGCAACAATCAAGCGGTTACGTTGCGAACGTCTACGCTGATCTTCTAAATTTTGATTACGGGTTTCAAGAACGCTGCGAAAGATGCTGACTCGACTGATATGATGAAATTCACCTTGATTACGAGCCACCTGAATTTCGGGGGAAACTTTCCCAGAAACCAAGCGTTCGCTTAAAATGTGACGGGACACGGGACCAAAAATCTGCTCATTGATCCGATAGAGCCATTGCTCTTCCTCTTCTGTAGTCTCCGTGATCATTTTATTGGTTCATAGCACGATCCGAAGACAGAGCCATACAGACTTTTAAAGATTTCAGCGCCTTAGCCTTCATTAGCCCGGTAAAAGAGTGCCTATCCCAGGCTTTTATCCGCAAATATTTCGGCGCACATAAGCAACATTTCTTCTGAATCACCGAAAACCCTATCGAATAGAACCTGAATAGGAAGTGAAAATGCCCAATCTCACCAACACCTCTACCGGAATTCAACCCCGACACTTACCCGTTTCTCGGGACAACGAACCCACAGAATTCGACGTGGCCGGCTTCAAAGTCCAAGCCGCTGACCTCGGTGATATCCGCCGAGCAACCTTTGAGATGAAGATTCCATTGAACCCTGGCGAATATAAAGTACCGGGCGATTTCGAAGACATTGAACTCACCGTCAAAAGCGGAACCACCGCAAATATCCAATTGGCCGTCAATCAAAATGCCGAAGGCAAAAGCATCATCACCCGTGGCGAAGTAAACCTCACCCGAGAACTGATTATTAAAAATCCAGCCGCATCTCTTGAGCCAACGGGAAATGGAAACGGCTTCAACGGTTTTCTCGATGATATTAAAGATGCAGCCGCCGACCTCAAAATTCAAAAAGTTTTTATGAGCCCAAATGGCGATATTCATGTGGTTGGAAAAATCGATATGCCATGGCCTATTCCTGACGAGCGCATCGACCGAATAGAAGCTACTATCAATCCCGACATTGAAAAGTCCTCCATTGTATTACCGGAACTCAAAGAGCTTGGTCCCCTTTTGGCCAAAGCGGGAGCCATCACCGGTCGCGCAAGCTACGATGCCTATATTGAGACAACCCCTCGATCTCTTGGGGTTGAGCATCCGTCCATCCACCTTACCAGTCATCACCAGCCCATCATTCTCAACGCTCAGGGCGAAGCCGAAATCACATCCAATGGAACCATCCTCTTGAATCTACAAGAATCAGAGGAGCCAAGTGTTCACTCTGGCCCGGCAACAGTATCGGCTACCGGATTTGCCGAATTGAATTTGGATTTAAACGAAGGTTTCGTCGGGAATGGCGAGCTAGCCTTTCGTGCCAACATCCATAATATTCGCGGTAATATTCAGCCTACCGATGGACTGCGTATACCCATGAACTTTACTGGCAACGACCGACTAAGCATCCGTGGTCGCACCGGCATATCACTTCGTGGCGATGATATTCGTCTTAACAATGGGGTGTTCAACTCAAACCTACGTGACGAAGTAAATGCTGAGAGTGCACTGAGACATTCTGGTGGATCCGCTGGCATTGGCCACGGTGCACTGGACGCTCAAGCAAACGGGCGGTTCCGTCTCGATGAAAATGGTATTCGTATCTTCGATACCACGGTTGCTGCGGGCATTCGCGGAAGCGATGCCAGCTTTACCCTGGACGGTTATAGGGCCGAACTCGCTGGTCTCATTGAAAGTAAACTCAACGCATCTGATGTTGAACTCTCAAGCAGTGACTTTACCATCTCAGGCCGTGGCGGCGTTTACTATCGCCTCGACCCGCGTACCTCCGATCTGAGGGAAAACCACGATCTGCGTTTATTTGAGAGAAATATCAATTTCTCCTTAACACCAGATGGTAGGCTTACCGTTAAACCAGGTGAACATGGCGCCGCAGAATTCTTCGCGCCCTTTCTTCGGGTCAGCGGTAATCCGGAACGATTGGTTTCAAACGCCACTGCACCTGTGGGCGCGATAGACAGCACTGCTTTACTGGAGCACATGGAAACAGTAGCCGAAGCAAAAACCAGCCAAGGCAATAAAGTAGAGCTCCTCATTGATGGAGCCATGTCTTATCCAAAACGCCTCGAACTGATCCGTGGCGCCAAAGAATCCATTTGCCTCCAAACCCTCATCTTCAAAGATGATGAATCGGGATTGGAAACCGCAAGAGAATTGGTAGCGGCGGCCAAGCGCGGCGTCGATGTTCGTGTGATTGTAGATACATTAGGCAATGTTGAAAACTTTGATCATATCGTAAATGACCGCGAGCTCTACCAAGTTTTAAGAGCAGGTGGCGTAAAGCTTGAACTCTACAATGACCCCAGAGACTCAGGTCTCAGCGAACTTGTGAACGCAATCAATCTCGTACCATCTCTTTCTGAGATTAAGTCACCCAATGACTTAAACAATCCAGAAATTGCTCTCAAAGTGGTTATGGAATTGATTTCCGTCGCCAATGGCAAAGTATCCGTTGAACAAAGGATTCGAGAAAAAGTGGAAAGTGCTCTTAATGTTTTCTCCACAACAGAAAGCACTGAGAGTGACTTGATTCGCTTGCCGTCGGGTCGAATCATCAATGCCGCGCAAGCTGCTTTGATGGCGAAGCTCATCGCCGAAATGAACCACCGTTGGCATGAGAAATATCTCATCGCGGATGGTCAAAAAGCCATTCTCGGTGGATTGAATATCGGCGATGAATACATGTTTGGTGGTACGGGCCGACGCTTTGAAACCATGGGTGTAGAACGAGAAGCCTGGCGAGATACAGACATTTATATTGAAGGACCAGCAGCTCGAGACAGCTTCAATGGCTTCTCCGATAACTGGAAGCACATCCGTGGAGAGAGTCTACCGGAGCCATCGAAAGCGGCCCCAGCGATTGAAGGCCCCGGTGCTACCACCATGCAATTTATTCAGCACCATCCACGAATCGATGGTGACCACAACATCACCAACTTCATGGTTGAGACCATTAAGTCTCTTCAAGCAGGTGAGAAAGCATATATTGCAAACTCATATTTCATCCCAACGGGTGCACTTAAGGTGTACAAAGAAGCTCTGATGGACGCAGCTCAACGTGGTGTGGATGTAAGGGTTGTCACGAACAGTGCAGATACAACCGATGCGCCACAAATCAATCAGGCTGCTGTTTTTCCATACCGAGAACTTCTCAAAGCAGGCGTTCGGATCTTTGAACGAAAAGGTGAGCGAACGATGCACTCGAAGGTTGCAGTCTTTGGAGGGCATGTCAGCGCCATCGGCTCTTGGAATGCCGACAATCGCTCAGCCAGCTTGAACTCGGAATCTATCGCAGTAACCTACTCGCCTGAGTTTGCCGCAAAAGTAGAAAAGATGGTCGTGGACGATATGGCTCCGGAAGAGGCATACGAGGTCACCCTTGAGTCTATTGAATCATTGCCACTCGAAGAAGAAATCGAGAACTCAACCATCTCGATCTTAAGCGACTTAATGTAACTGGAAACCCAATATTTAGGGCTGAGCACTCAGTTTGACAACTTGAGAGAGGCGCGTATCCAATTCTTGAATGTCTGCAAAACCAACCAAGGATTGATCGCTTAAAAACTTTCCTTGAGCATCCAGAAAGACAATGGTCGGCAAAGTGCTCACCCGGTATTTTCTCACCAATTTCGAGATCTGGGGTGTCATATCTGTAGCATCCACGAGAACGGGCACAAACTGAGTTCGTAGTCGTTTCTCTATGCCCGCATCCACAAATACTTCGGCGTGCATACGCTTACAGGGCTTGCACCAGTCTGCACCAAAATCAATCAAAACGGGTTTGGACTCTTTTGACGCACGCTCGGTAGCCTTGGCAATACTGGTGAGCCAAACTGTATCTTCAAGAGCAGGCTTAGGCTCTTGTGTGCAGCTTAGAGAGACAACACCGAAACAAATGCACAAACTAAACAATCGAATCTGAGCTATCAACGCTTGGCACCTGCATTTTTCTTGCGACGCTTTGAACGCTTCTTACGTTTCTTCTTCTTCTTCGCTGCCTTTTTGGCCTCTGCGTCTCGCTCAGCTTGAACTTCCGGCGGCACCCCAACAAATGGCCACAAAGGTTCCGGTGCCGGTGCACCCAATGGAAGCCCCAACGCCATTCTGCTTTGGGTTAATAGCTTCACTGCTCCGTCATCACCGTAGCCATCGTTTGTCATTTTGACCATACCCGCCTGGTCGATCAGAAAACTCATGGGCAAAGACTCTACACCGTACCGCCTCGCAACAATGCCAAACCTGTCATTGAGCACTGGGAAATCCGCCCCAAGCTCTTTTACCATCGCCTTTGCTTTGGCGACTTCGGCAGCATCTTTATCAATTGTAACCACAACAACTTGAAAGCCCTCCGCCGCATAAGCTTTTTGAAGCTCTACCAAATAAGGCAACTCCCTTTTGCAGGGCTCACAGTAAGTTGCGAAGAACGACAAAAAAGTAGCCTTCTTTCCACCTTCATCAAGGGCCTTCGCATAATCATTCAAGTTTACATAGGCTTGGTCGGTGACTTCGGAATTGAGCACCTTTAAAGTGAACAATGGGGCCGTATCACCTATTTGTAGAGTCGCGGCAGTGGCTACTCCGGAAGTGAACCAGCAAAGGAGCGCCAAACTGAATAAATTTAATTTCCCCCACAAATTGCTCACGACTTCCTCTTTGGCTTTCTACCTTTTGCGGCTCTTCGGTTTTTTGAAGCAGGTGCTTTCTTCGTCACCTTTTCAGACTTCTTGATCACCTTAACCTTTGCGCCTTCAGGCTCTTTCTCACCGGCCGTCTTCCAACGAACCTTTCTCAAACCTTTGGGAAAAGCCACTTCAAAAACATCATCATAATGTGCCGCAAAGACAAAATTCATCTTCTCCCGAACCACATCTGGAATCTCTTCCACATCTGCTCGGTTGGCCTCGGGAATAACAACCGTATTCACACCAGCTGCTCGTGCAGCAACCACCTTCTCACGAATCCCACCTACCGGAAGCACTTCACCCCCAAGGGTAATTTCACCGGTCATCGCCAACCGGGCTTTTACCGGTGTATTCGTCAGCAAAGACAAAAGAGCAGTGGTGATGGTAATTCCCGCCGATGGGCCATCCTTTGGAACTGCCCCGGCCGGAAAGTGAAGGTGTAAATCTCGTTTTTGGAAAACTTCCATCGGAATGCCCAAATCCTGGGCACGACGCTTAACAAAAGAAAGCGCAATGGTCGTTGATTCGGTCATCACCTCACCGAGCTGCCCGGTGATGCGCATCATTCCTTTTCCACGCATCATGGCCGCTTCAATGAAAAGCACTACACCACCAACAGGAGTCCACGCGAGACCAGTTGCAACACCTGATTTACCAGACTGCTTCAAACGGTCATCTCTAAGCTTCGGCGGCCCCAGGTAATCGACCAGCAGATCCTTCGACACGGCAGCCTTAGAGGTTTTTCCAGCCACAACTTCTGTTGCTCGCTTACGGCAAACCTTACCAATGACTCGGTGGAGTTCACGTACTCCAGCTTCACGGGTGTAATCCGTGATCATGCTTCTCATGATGGTGCGGCTTACACTGATTTGACGCGTGGTCAGACCATGATCTTCACGCTGCCGCTTCAAAAGATAACGCTGAGCGATTTCGAGTTTCTCTTCCGGTATGTACCCGGGCAAATCAATTACCTCGAGGCGGTCCAGAAGCGGTCCGGGAATTTGGCTCTTTACATTCGCGGTGGCGATAAACATGACCCGAGACAAATCAAAAGGTAAATCCAGATAGTGATCTTGGAACGCTTGGTTTTGAGCTGGGTCAAGAACTTCCAGCATTGCACTTGACGGATCGCCTCTCCAATCGGAACCCATCTTGTCTAATTCGTCTAGCATCAATACCGGATTGGCTGTCTTCACCTGCCTTAAGGCCTGCAAAATTCGGCCCGGCATTGCTCCAATGTAAGTACGCCGGTGTCCTTTAATCTCTGCTTCGTCTCGCATCCCACCAACCGAAAATCGATAGAATTCGCGACCGAGTGCACGGGCAATGGATTGACCCAGCGATGTTTTACCAACGCCCGGAGGTCCAGCGAAACACAATAAGGTACCACGGTTATCGGGATTGAGTTGGCGAACAGCCAAATACTCGATGATTCGGTCTTTTACTTCTTCAAGGCCGTAGTGATCTTCGTCCAAAACCGAGCGCGCATGACTGATATCCGTAATGTCTTCACTAAGATTGGACCAAGGCAAGCTGGCGATCCACTCAAGGTAAGAACGCACAACGTTGTGCTCGGGACTCTCAGCCGGCAAGAGCTGAAGCCGCTTCATTTCATCTTCGGCTCTTAACTTAGCTTCTTCCGGCAAGCCTGCAGCTTCAAGCTTATTCTGCAACTCTTCAATAGCAAGGGCAGTAGGATCACGTTCCTCGCCCAGCTCAACGCGAATAGCGCGCAACTGCTCACGCAGGAGATAATCGCGTTGATGCTTCTCGACCTTCTCGCGAATTTCCTGACTGATTCGGTTTCCAACCGTTAACATATCCAATTCGCGAATCGCTACTTCAAGAGCAAGTCTTGCACGCTTGGCAAGATCCAGCTCCGTTAAGAACGCCAAGCGCTCTTTAAAATCTCTGGATAGATGTTGGGCAACAAAATCAGCCAGAATGCCCGGCGCTTCAATCGCCAGTGCGGTGATTTTAAGTTCTTCCGGCACCCCTGGGTGCCGCTCAAAGAACTGCTGCAATGTGAGCCGAACCTGTCGGTACGTTGCTTCAAAACTTTCCTGGTCGCTCACAATTTCCGTTGGGTAGGTCACACGAACCACAGGAAATGGTTTTTGACGAACAAGCTCCACCGGCTGGCTACGGCGCAAGAG
>CAZZDT010000043.1:0-11205 GCA_964652435.1 uncultured Bdellovibrionales bacterium | reverse complement strand
GGAGAGTAGGACGTCGCCGGATTAGTTTTAAAAGGCCCAACCTTTAGGTTGGGCCTTTTTTTTTTGGTAATTATTTCAAATGTTTCTGGTCTTATTGACGGTTGCCTATTGAGTTCAGGTCCTAATTGGCTATCATTTAGTATGGGTGTCCGTTTTGGGCAGGCTTTAACTCGGGGATGTTTATGAAGGCATTGGTAATCGACGATTCCAAGGCGATGAGACGAATTATTCAGACCACGCTTAAGGGGCTGGGCTTTGATGTTCAGCAGGCCGAACACGGTGGACGTGGCTTGGAAATGCTTGAAGAAGCAAAGGGTGATTTTGATTTGGTCATGGTCGACTGGAACATGCCTGAACTGAATGGTTTTCAGTTTGTTCAGAAGGTTCGTGAGAATAGCGCTTTTGATAACGTTAAGTTGATTATGTGCACCACGGAGACCGAATTCGATCAAATGTTAAAAGCGTTGGATGCAGGTGCTAATGAGTATCTGATGAAGCCTTTTACAAAAGAAGCGCTTTTGGACAAGCTGGGTTTAGTCGGTCTCGTTGAGACCGAGATTAAGCCTGATTAATTCTCATTGAAAAACTAAGAGTCCCAAAATGATTCCGAGGACAACGCCCGCGATCGCAATCACGGGCAACGGGATCGTATTGTCTGTCCTTTGCTGGGTGAAGCCCGTGATCGTTCGCCAGGTTGATTCGGGTTCTACAGGAGCTCGGTTAAAATTTTCACTGGATGTGATCGCCGGCGCAACTGGCTGATGTCCGTTTTGCACCAACCAATCGTTAGAAATTTCCATAAGGTGTTGGCCGTAATAATCTCGTTCGGGAACAAGCCCAAGCAAAGCAGCGGCTTTTTGCAGGGTTGTTGATTCAGGATGACTCTGCATTCGGATAACCGTGCTCCGTGGCTGTCCGGTATCCGTCACTTGATCGCTTAATGGAATGATCCCGGTGCGGATTCCTTGCTCGGGTGTGTACTCGAGAACAAGACCGGCAAAAGAAAACTCCTGTTTGATCAACGCGCCATTACGATTCTCCCAGGTGAGGAGTTCGGTTCGTTGAGGCCCTCGATGCCAAATGGTGCGAACATCGTTTGCATCAAATGTTTCGTCACCGCGTAAACGTCTAAAACGTGTGGCAATGGTTTCGAGTACATTTGTGTCTTCGAGATTACTCATGAAACGATATTTTATCCTTCGCTGGTCAAGACTCTTTTCCCTTCATATCTTACTTCGGGCAAAAGCGCAGAAATCTCGCGTCATTTCGTACTGAATCAAAAAATGGATCATCTTTTATCCAAGCACGGAGCTTTTCAGAGTTTCGTTTAGAAGCGATCTCCAAATGTTCGAAGGCTTGATCGTATTTTTCCCAGGTCGAGTGGAGCGCGGCCAGGTGGTAGTGACTTGTAAAGTCTGTGGGGTCCAGTTCGACGGCACGATCTAGACTGTTTTTCGCTTCAGCGTAAAAACCTTGGGCGATGTACGCAATGCCGAGGTCAACCCAGGCTTCAAGGTGCTGAGGGTTTTCTTTCAGTAATTGCTTCAGTTGAGAGATTGCCTGAGGATATCGCTCCAAATCGATCAAACAACAGGCTAATTCATGCTGTATGAGTTCATCTTCGGGCGCTTGGATCGCAGCTATTTCAAATTCATTGAGTGCTTCTTCCAGTTTACCGCGCTCAGCCAGAGCCAAGGCCAGATTTAAATGCGCATCGGGAAAATCAAATCGCCGTTGGATCGCGTTTCGGTATTCTGTGATGCATAAATCATGGGAGCGAGCCGCTAAGAAACTGGCCAAATAGTGATGGGTGGTAGGACTTTCTGGGTCTGCTTCAACCGCCGCAATGAATTGTTTGAGTGCGTCGATCAAATTTCCCTTTTCGGCCAGGATGGTACCGAGATTGTCGTGGGCGTGGGGCGAATCCGGATCGAACTCCAACGCTTTGTTGAATTCTTTGATGGCCTCATCAAGCCAACCACGGTCTGCCAGTTCAATTCCACGTGCGTTGTGATGATCTGATTGACCTGAATCGCTCGGTTTACGTGTCATAAGTACTATTGTCAGGTGATCTGTGCCTCTTAGTCAAACGACTCTGTATTAAAATTGAAGACCATTTTTTCCAACAATTCTAGTGGGTTAATTGCAGTGTGGGGCGCTGTAGTATTGGAAGATTGCAGATTCTTGGCGTGTCGGCGTGTTGTGCGGTATCTGCTAAGAGCAGTTACTTTGGATTTACATGGGGATCTTCTGAAAACACAATGAAGATTCTTTGGTGACGGGAAGTGTTGTTGTGGCAATTTTGCGTGCACATGTGAAGTTAGATCATCCTCAGCCGAGGCATATAGGTCGAACGGTTGAGGCTTTGCGCTCTGGTGGATTAGCGGTTTATCCAACGGATACCACTTACGGTTTGGGTTGTGATTTGTATTCACGTCGGAGCGTGGATCGAATTTATCAACTCAAAGGCATGGACTCTAAAAAGCCAATGTCCTTTCTTTGTAGTGACCTTTCCGAGGTGGCTCGCTATGCCGTCATTGAGAATCGGAATTATCGCATTTTGCGACATCACTTACCTGGGAAATACACATTTATTTTGCCAGCGAGTCGCGAGGTACCGAAAATTGTTCAAAGTAAACGGCGTACGGTTGGCGTAAGAATTCCCGATAGCCCGGTATGCTTAGCTTTGGTGCGTGAGCTTGGGCATCCGTTGATTACTACAACGGCGGCGCGGGAAGTAGATGGGGAAATGGCTTATACAAATGACCCAGATGAAGTCATGAATGCGTTTTCCAGATCAGTCGATGTATTCCTAGATGCAGGTGGCTTGTACGGTGAGCCATCTACAGTGGTCGATTTAACAGGGGATAGCCCGGTAGTTTTACGGAAGGGTTCGGGGGACACAAGTTGGATCGAATAACCTAGATCAATAAGTACTTGTAGAAATTCTTGCAAAAAACTTGACTCACGATCGTGGACCGTTATGCTGTCCGTATCGTCGTGGTACGTTCGGGATGCGCGTCTTGAACTGCATAAAAAGCGACGTCGGAGGGTTTTAGTGAATTCTACGAGTACGGTGCAGTGCTCTACGTGTAGTACTGCGTTTACGCCTCGGTTTAGCTTCCAGGTCAAAGAAACTGACTCTGAAAAGCTCTATTTCTGCAACCAAATTTGCAGGAGCAAGGGACTTCAAGGAGCACAGGTGAAGTGCGATCATTGCGCTTCATCCTTTCAGCCAAGCATGGCCTGGCAGATGTATCAAACCCGTACGGGAACCTATCATTTTTGCCAAGAGACGTGTCGGGAGGCTTTTCTAAAGCCTGCGACACCGGCACCCGCGCCGGCTGCAAAGCCTGCGAGAGTGATAGCAGTCCTGAACCAAAAAGGTGGTACGGGTAAGACAACCACGGCGTTAAGTGTTGCAGCAGGTTTGGCCCAAAAGGGTCACTCCACCTTGCTGATTGATTTGGATCCACAAGGCAATGTTGGTGTTTCTTTAGGCATCAACAGTCCACGCTCTGTGTATCACTTACTGTTTCAGAATTTGAGTCTGGATGTCGCGACGGTTCCTGTGAGGGATAACCTAGATATTGTGACCTCTGATACCAGCTTGGCTTCGGCTGAAATTGAGCTGGCTCGAATTAAAGAAAGCGATAGAGCTTATTTGCTCTCTCGTGTGTTGGGGCAAATAACAGATTACGAGTATGTGGTCTTTGATTGCGCTCCGGCTCTCTCACTCCTGAATTACAATGCTTTGATTTATGCTGGCGAGGTTTTGATCCCCGTTAGCTGTGATTACCTAGCATTGGTTGGGGTGAAACAAGTGATGCATACGCTTCGTCGGATTACGGAGCAAACCGGTAAACCTATGCGGTTAACCGGAGTGGTGCCTACCTTCTTCGATGTCCGTAAAAAGGTCTGTGTGAGTGCTTTAAACCACTTGCGTGAAACTTTTGGTAATCGGGCATTGCCTCCTGTTCGCATTAATACGCGATTGGCTGAGGCGCCTAGCGTGAAGAAAACGATTTTCGAACATGCTCCAGAGTCGAATGGAGCATCGGATTATTTGCGAGTCGTAGAGTGGATTTGCAGCACCGCTGGTGCTGCGTCGATGACGAAGGCAGCGTGATGAGTGACAACCATGATGAGAACAAAAAGACGTTAACATCAGTAGTGACTGAAAGTGCTTCTATTGAAGTTCAGTCAAAGAGGGACAAATTGATGAGTGACAAGAAGATTATGAAAACAGGGGCGGCTGTTGTAACCGAAAATCCCCTAGACGGTGAACAACTGTTGATTGAAAATCTCTTCGGCGGTGGCGGCAAAAAGCGTACAGTTTTGCCGGAAGCGGCACCGGCTCCGGTAGCCCGCAAGACTCCGGAATCATCACGGGCCATGCCTGTAGCACGGCCACCGAAGGCAACTCCTAAGCCATCGCACTACAAGATTGTTTCAATCTCTCTATACAATGAGGACATTGAACGCTTGGAGAATATGGTTCGAGAGCTTAAGCGCCGTGGACACTACAAGGCCAATAAGAGCCAGTTGATCCGCCATGCCTTGGCTAAGCTGGATCTGAACTTGGTTCCTAACGACCTATAGGCATAATTTTATAGATTTCGGCTTGCTTCGAAAGCTTGCGCGAGGTCCGCTCTTAAGTCGGTAACGTCTTCGATACCGACTGAGAGACGAATCAAGCCGTCATCGATTCCCAGCTCTTTGCGGATATCAGCGGGTACAGATGCGTGGGTCATAATAGCAGGGTGCTCTGCCAGTGACTCTACGCCGCCCAGTGATTCGGCTAGGGCAAAGATTTCTAGTTTTTTCAAGAATGCTCGTGCTCGAGGCAATCCGCCCTTGAGGACAAACGAGATCATTCCACCGAACCCGGACATTTGTCTTGCTGCCAACTCGTGTTGAGGATGAGAGGCCAGACCTGGGTAGTAAACCTTCTCAACATCATTGAGTGATTCTAGCCAAGCTGCAATTTCTCGGCCCGAAGCATCGTGTTGTCGCATCCGTAAAGGAAGCGTCTTCGTTCCACGAAGAACAAGCCATGCATCCCATGGTCCACACACTGCGCCGATAGAGTTTTGGAGAAAGAAAAGCTTTTCAGCGATTTCGTCGTCGTTTGTACAAGCGACGCCACCAACAACATCGGAGTGTCCATTCAAGAATTTTGTTGTTGAGTGGACCACGACGTCAGCGCCCAGTTCCAGTGGCTTCTGGAATACGGGTGTGGCGAAGGTGTTATCTGTGAAAACTTTGATGCCGTGTTTTTTTGCAGTTTTGCAAATGGCCTCAAGGTCGACAACCTTCATCATGGGATTGGTCGGAGTCTCGGTCCAAATCGCCCGTGTATTGGGACGGATGGCTTCTTCGAGTGCGCCAGGCTTCGTTAAATCTACGAAGGAGAAATCAATGGACCGATGGGCAAGGACTTTGTCGAAAAGTCTAAAGGTACCGCCGTAAACATCATCACCGGAGATCACGTGGGCGCCTTCTTCAAGAAGGTGCATAACGGTGGTGGTTGCGGCACAGCCACTGGCAAAACACACCCCGTGCTTCGCGCCCTCAAGCGCGGCGAGGTTTCCTTCAAGGGCATGCCGAGTTGGGTTTTGAGTACGTGAGTATTCGTAACCTGTGTGTTCGCCCGGAGCGCTTTGAACGTAGGTGGATGTTTGATAGACCGGAGTCATAATTGCACCGGTTGTAGGATCGGGTGTCTGGCCAGCGTGGATGGCTAAGGTGTCTATCTTCATGGCGGTCTCATACAAAAGGCGAACTGGAGAATCAATCATGAGAAACTTATCCTGGACACTGATGATCGTACTTTTGAGCGGCTGTGGCGGTGGCGGTTCAGGCACCCCGAGTGAGCCTTGTGCGGTTCTAGATGACGAAGGACCGTTTACTGCGGTGGACCTCTTGGTTAACAGCCCGTTACCTGAAGTTTTTACTGCAGATTGCCCATCAGCTAACATCCCGGAATTAGAGGTTTTTCTGACGATACCGGGGCAAGATAGCTGTTTTTTGGAGATTGTAGACGGTGCAATTACGGGTTGTTGCCCCCAAGTGGCAACCGATCAAAATGCTTATGCAGCGTTGATTTATCGAGCTCCACCTGCCTTCGCGCTTGGTGAACAAACTCAGGTAATTGAGCTACCGACCACAAGTGATTCGGTGGTGAATGTAAGTTTCGAGTCAGTAGACTTTGACGGCACGATTTATGACGGTGACAACGATGGCGAGAAAAATATCGATGAAT
Organism: uncultured Bdellovibrionales bacterium; assembly: GCA_964652435.1. Classification (GTDB taxonomy): domain Bacteria; phylum Myxococcota; class XYA12-FULL-58-9; order XYA12-FULL-58-9; family JABJBS01; genus JABJBS01. Next base: position 4,940 of record CAZZDT010000043.1, on the reverse strand, counting down.
ATTGTGCAGGGACTTTAGACTGAGACATCGTCATCGAGTTTTTTGAATGCGCCCACAAGATGGAGCGCAATGAACCAGCCAAGTGTTCCACCTATGCTAAGGCTGATGCCTAAGCTGGTTGAACCCAGCATCCATTCTCCCAGACCAAATAAAATGGCAAACAAGCTGGTACTGGCCAGTGCCCAGCTGAGTATTTGTTTGCCGAGTTTTTCTGTTTCTGGATCTCCGGGTTGTTGCACTGGACCCCAAAATCCTGACGGACGAATCGTCTCATAAAATTTTCTCAATTGTTCAGGATTCGAAGGCTTGGTGAGCATCATGGTGATGGCCACTGCCAGAGTAGATATCGCAACAACCAAGAGTAACTTTTCTTGGTAAGCCAATCCGTAGTCTTTCATCGGACCGTAGAGGACAAGAGAGAAAAGCGCGGCGCTGGTCATTCCCGCAATTTCAGCTTCAGCATTGATTCGCCACCAAAACCAGCGAGCGATGCTTACCAAGCCGATTCCTGATCCCATAACTGTGATGAACTTCCAGGCCGCTTCAATGGTGTGAATTTGTGTGGTCACGCCTAGGGCAAAGAGCACCATCAGCAGTACCGACCATCGGCTGGCTTTGACGAGTTCTTGTTCAGAGGCTTCTGGCTTAATGAAGCGCTGATAAACATCCTTCACCATATAGGATGCTCCCCAGGTGATATGAGTATCGATGGTGGACATAAAGGCAGCCACCATACCCGTAACCATAATACCAAGAGCTCCAGCGGGCAGTAATTGGGCCATCAGAACGGGGTAAGCCATTTCTCGATCAGCCTGAACCGTAGCCAGTTGGGCATGGGTGCCAGAGAGCAGAGCGCCGTCCAATGGAAAGATAACCAGCGCCACCAGACCGACAATAATCCATGGCCAAGGTCTTAGAGCGTAGTGCGCAACCACGAACCAACTGGTACCGCGTAAGGCATGGTTTTCATCTTTGGCGGCGCTCATACGTTGAATCAGAATTCCGCCGCCATCGGAGAACTTCTGAGCCCACCACTGGACCAATACGTAAACAAGAAACATCTCAAGAGGAAGCCAAGCGGCATCGCTGTCAGGGAAGAAGCTCAGAATTCCTGAGGCTTGTTCTGCTCCGTAGGTAGCCTGGAGTCCACTGACAAGTTCTCCTAAACCTCCAACATGTTCGATGGCAAAGTAGGCCAGCAAAACCGAGCCAACCATGGCGAGAACAAATTGGATTACATCTGTGAGAATGACCGATGGCAGTCCTCCCAGGGCAGCATAAGTGGTTGCGATGATAACACCTAGGACAATGGATATGGCTTCGGATGGAGACTGAACCGCTATCCAGGACGGCCATGCCTCCATGAGAGGACCATATATTTCGGGCCCCAGCCAGATATCCCAAGGGAAGAGGACACTTACAATTTTACCCATTGCCCGAATAACCCATCCCATAATGATACAATTGATGGGGACGGCGAAGAAGAAAGCTCTAAGGACCCGAAGAACGGTGGCAGCTTGACCTGAGTAACGCAGCTCGATGAATTCAGCATCTGTAATGATACTTGCTCGACGCCAGAGCCGGGCAAAAACAAATGCGGCAAGAATATGGCTGAAGGCTAAGCTCCACCAAAACCAGTTTCCTGCAATTCCATTTTTGGCAACGATGCCGGTTACGGCCAGTGGAGTATCTGCGGCGAAAGTTGTGGCGACCATACTGGTGCCAACGAGCCAACCCGACATCTTTCGCCCAGCGACGAAATAAGACTCGATGTTTTCACCGGCCTTGTTTCGCATGTAGAAGCCCATTCCTAAACTGAGAACCAGATAGAGTGTGACGATGGACCAATCGATGTAACTCAGTGCCGACATGTTCGCGGGTCTCCCTTGGCTGTGTCTGTCTGGACTTAAAACTGGAAATGCCTCAGGACGCAAACTTAAGGCCTTCGCAGTGGCGACTCGAATTTCTGGAGAGCTGGCACTTGGGACCCGCATAGTCTATTTAAGAGTAGATGGGTTGGGTGAAAGGGGTTGCGAAGTGACTCCCTCAACCTACAATAAAGAAGCTCCTGCCACCTTTCGCCTGGGACGTGTACATTGTTTTTACCCATTGGGGATGAACCGAACCCTAAGCAAACTCCGGTGGTCAATTACGTCCTTATTGCCCTGAATATATTCATCTTTTTCTTAGTTTCTTTGCCTTTGATGGGGCAGCGTCCGGCGGCTTCTGACCCGCTTTTCTCAGAGTATCTCCGGGCACTGGCTATGGAGACGGGGGTCACGCAGCAGGTCTTGGCGCAAGCCACATCGGCTTACGATTTGATGACGTATCGCTATGGCTTTAAGCCGGCCGATCCTGGGTTGATTACAATTTTCACGTCTATGTTTCTCCACGCCGGCTGGACCCATTTGCTTGGGAATATGCTTTTTCTTTGGATTTTTGGCGACAATCTTGAAGCCCGGTTGGGCCCGGCGAAGTATTTGGCTGTTTATCTGGGAACCGGAGTAGCGGCGACGCTCTTTTTCGCTATGTTTCAGCCCGACTCTTATATTCCATTGGTGGGAGCCTCGGGAGCGATATCGGGTGTGCTGGGTTGTTATTTTCTGTGGTTTCCAAAGAACCAGGTGAAGGTTTTCATTTGGATTATTTTCTTTATCCAAATTGTTAAATTACCAGCGCGGATTGTTTTGGGCTTCTATTTGGTGGTCGATAACCTCTTTCCCTTTATTTTGGGCGACAACAGCGGCGTAGCTCATGGTGCTCACATTGGCGGTTTCGTAGCGGGTTTGGTTGTGGTCTTGGCTCTGCGAATGTTTGATAAAGAACCGCCTCCAGCCCAGTTTGATTACCGACGAGAGCCATGGAAAGCCCCCAGGCAAGGGGACATGATTCGAACACTCCCAGACCTGATTTCTGCGGGAGATTGGGAGGCTGCGCTTCAATCGTTTGTAAAGATGACGCCAACCCAACGGCATTTGTTGGACGATTGGGATTTGGTGCAGCTTGCAGATGGCTTGACTGAAATTCGCCGGTTTGATGCTGCTTTAGCCGTTTTGCAGAGATTTTTAGCCACTCGACCTCACAGTGACATCTTAGGCATCGTTCATTTGCGGGCCGGTATGGTTCAAATCAATGGGTTAAACCGTGAAGCGGCTGGATACCAGCACTTACAAGCGGTTCTGGATTTCAATGTACCTGAAGAGGTTGCAGCAAAAGCTCGTGAAATGATTCAAATTATTGATGAACGGCGCCGGGCGACCATTCACTAGATAGTTGGCTAAGAACCCCCTCATCGATTACGATAAGAAGGTGATTAAATTTCGCCATATTCTTTTCTTTACGTTGATTGCGATGCTGAGTTTTGGCTCTGCTTGCGACAAAACGAAAAAGAAGATCCCTCGACTTAAATGTGGAAAAGCGACTCGAGACCGAGCGGGCAGGGAGCTGCCCCCATGTGGAACGGACCGTCTTGGAACTTACCGTCCTCGTTTTGGTGAGCAGATAACATCCGTAACCTTTTCTCCCAACGGCCGCATCATTGCCGCGGGCGGTAAGGATAGATTGGCTCGATTTTGGGATTTGATGACGGGCCGCGAGGTTTTGACCTTAGGGCCCCATGCGGGTGCCGTTCATGCCGTAGACTTTTCCAATGATGGGCGAAGATTTGTAACGGCCAGCACGACAGTAAAGTTGTGGGATCCTCGCAATGGATCACTTATCAAGGAACTAAAGGGACATGATGGCTCAATCTTAACGGTGGAGTTTTCTCACGATGGAGACCTTTTGGTGTCTTCGAGTTGGGACGGAACTGCGATTATTTGGGATGCCATCACGGGGCGCCGCAGTCGACGCTTGAAAGGGCATAAGGGGCCATTGGCCGGTGCAGTCTTCTCTCCCGATGGTAAGTTTGTAGCTACCGCCGGCGTAGATAAAACGGTTCGACTGTGGTCCACTCGGACCGGGCGTCAGAAGAAGATATCGCGGGGTTATTCCAGTCCAATCAGCGCTATTGCTTATTCTCCGGATGGAAAGAGTGTTGCGGTTGGTATGAAAAATGGGTCTTCTCGGGTTTGGGATTTAACAACCGGTAAAAAACGACCACGGCTAAAAGGTGACCAGGGCATGGTCACCGCTATGTTTTTTACCGGGAATTCTCGAACGTTGGCGACCGCCAGTAAAAAAGACATTATCCTATTTTGGGATATGGAAGATTCCGCTTTATATCATACCGAAAAAAAGAAGCTGGGCGGAATCAATGCTCTCGCATTGTCCTCGGATGGACGAACGCTGGCCATTGGATTAGCGGATGATACGGTCCGTATTGTTGATTCCCAAGGCTTTGATGAATCTCTGCGATTAACGGGATACCACAATCCTGTTCGAGCTATGGAAATAGCTCCAAACAATCAGTTCATAGCCAGCGGCTCTGAAAATAAATTGATTATTGCCGCCAACAAACGTGCCGGTGCTTATTACGAAGTGGATGCTCATGATGGGGAGATCACGGCTCTCACTTTCGAGCCTTTGGGAGCTGAAGTGGTGACCGCAGGGCGTGATAATTGGGTGCGTTTTTGGTCTATGAAAGACAGCTCCCTCAGCCGTGAGTGGCCCGGTCCGGACCATCCTTTGGAGGATTTAGACTTTTCGCCAGACGGACTTTTTATGGCTGGGGCTTGTATGGATGGGAACATCTATATCTGGGATGTGGCAAAAGAAGAAATCATCACAACTTTGGCAGGCCATGAGGAAATTGTTGTGAGTGTCCGTTTTTCTCCGGATGGCTCGAAATTAGCGAGCGCGAGTTATGATGGCACCGCCAGGGTGTGGAATGTTGAAGATGGAAAAGAAGAAGTTCTTATCGAGGCTCATCAATTTGCGGTAACCAGTGTTGAATGGTCAGCGGATGGAGACATGCTGGTTACAGGCAGCTTGGATTCCAC
>CAZZDT010000042.1:0-11338 GCA_964652435.1 uncultured Bdellovibrionales bacterium | reverse complement strand
AGGCTCGAACAGGGCGCGTGGACTGTGGGTGTACACTTGGTAATTCTGGGTGAGACATCAATTCACTTGGGTTTTGATCAATCATTAGCCGTCGACTCCGTGAAAGTATGGATGTCTGACCGCTGCCAGACTCTTACTTGGTAGGACCAATGACATCTGCTGTCAATACCAATTGACAATAGTTTTCATACCAATTTGAGCGAGAATGCAGGTATACGCCTTTTTGGTATGCGTGAAACAGGCCGCTTGGGGAGTAGGAGAGCTTATACGCCCTTTTTCAGAAGATACTCAAAATGATCGTAGAGCCGGTGAAGATCGCTCGGTTCAGTGATGTAGGGCGGCAAAGTGTAGACGACAGTGCCCAAAGGGCGGACCAGAAAACCAGCTTCGTGAAATGCACGGCGCAGCCTCAAGCCAATGTTGTTGAAATAACCACCTTCGCCTGAGAGCTCCACAACCCCGATGCTGCCAAGGATACGGGTCGATTTCACGGCCGGTAGTTTTTCAAAGTCAGGAAAGCGCTCTCGGTAAACCGATTCGATGGCCCTGATGCGTTCGAACACGGGCTCATCTTCAAAGATCTGCAGGCTGGCCAGTGCTGCGGCACAAGCAATTGGGTTGGCGGTAAAGCTGTGACCATGCAGAAAAGCACGGCGTACATCGTCGTCTAAAAATGCGTCGTAGATTGCATCAGTGGCCAAGGTGATCGACATCGGTAAGATTCCGCCGGTCAGCCCTTTGGCCACGCACATAATATCGGGCTTGATGTCTGCGTGTTGGGCCGCAAACATTTTTCCAGTTCGACCAAAGCCGGTCATGACCTCATCGGTGATCAAGAGAATGCCACGTTCTTGAACTTTTGTGGCCAATGTTTTGAGAAATTCTGCGCTGTGCATGCGCATGCCACCCGCACCTTGAACCATGGGTTCAATAATGACTGCTGCAAGCTCGTCACCATGATTCTCAAGAAGAGAATCTAAGTGTTCAAGAGACGCTTGATACTCTTCTGGTCCGCCGTCAATTCGCGGAGCGCTTATACGCTCAACCGGAAAAAATAGGGGGCGAAAGGGTTCTCCGAATTCTCCTGGATCGCCAGCAGACATCGCACCTACGGTGTCGCCGTGGTAGGCGCCCTCAAAGGCCAGAAACCTTTTGCGGTTTTTCTCTCCCTGGTTTTGCCAATACTGAAAAGCCATTTTCAATGCGACTTCAACTGCGGTTGAGCCATTGTCTGAATAGAAAACGCGGGTCAGACCCTCGGGGGTAATTTCAACCAGTCTCTTTGCAACTTCGGCAGCGCCTTCATGGGTACAGCCAGCAAAGAGGACATGGTCCAGCGAGGAGACTTGGTCTCCAACGGCCTTGGCCAACTTTGGGTGCCCGTGTCCGTGGATATTGGTCCACCAGCTTGAGATTGCGTCGAGTACTTTATGGCCGCCAGCCAGTTCCAGGTACGCGCCTTTTGCACCTACAACAGGCAGGGGGGCATCGGCAGTTTGCTCCTGGGTAAAGGGGTGCCAGGTATAGCGTTTGTCTTTTTCTGAGAGAGTATATTCAGTCATAATACGCGCTTTTGAATACTGGGGTGTGCCCAGAGGGAGTAGCCCACTGATTTAAGGGTTGTTGGGTCCAGGGTTTCCATAAAAGGAACCTCAGCGATAATTGGACATGGACTGTGATCCGTGATGCCTGTGACCGCTGACTCATCACGCTCTCCACTTAGGACAATACCTGCTACATCAACGCCCATAGCCGAGAGATGATACGCACTGAGGAGGGTATGGTTGATCGTACCGAGCTTGGTCGAGCTGACGAGGATAACTGAAAGATTAAGCATTCGGATAAGATCCGTCATAAGAAGCTTACTGTTTAAGGGAACGAGCAGTCCTCCGGCTCCTTCAACAACCCAAGGGTTTTGTTGAAGGTCGTCTCGTTTTGCGATTTGGCTGAGGCTATCTAGGGTGATGGCAGTGTTTTCAAGCCTGGCAGCATAGTGTGGTGAAGCCGGCTCCTTGAACCGCAGGCCTTCGTCTAAAACACTTTCAGCGGACTTGCCCGAAAGTTTAAGAACAGTGGCTGTGTCACAGTGTTCAGGAAAGCCAGTCTGAATCGGTTTCCAATAACGTACGTTTTCCGGTGCTGCAGCCATCAAAGCGGCGGAGATGAGTGTCTTACCCACATCGGTATCGGTACCTGAGATAAAAAATCCGTTCATAATGTCGTCATCTGTCTTTCTAATGTTTGAGCAAACTGGACCAACATTTGTTCTTCCATCGTTGCCCGGACTGTAAGTCGAAGTCTCGCGGTCCCCTTGGGTACTGTCGGGGGACGCACTGCTCTTACATCGTAGCCTTCTCGACGCATGTTCTCGGCTACCTCAAGTGCGCGTTCATTCTCGCCAATGAGCACAGGAATAATATGGGAGTTGCTTTCAAGTGTATTGATTCCCAAGCTGCGCAGACGATTTCTGAGGAATTCGGCACGGGTATGAAGTGTGGCGATTCGGTCAGATTGGTTTTGAAGGTAATGGATTGCACAATGAAGGCCATGAGCAAGAGCCGGGATAGGAGCAGTTGAATAGATAAAGCTTCTAGCGTGGTTTACCAGATGTGAAATCAGGGGCTTATCCGCTGCAATCCAAGCCCCGCCAACCCCGAGAGCCTTCCCGCCAGTGTGCATGCTGCACAATACGGCGTCCTCTAATCCATCGCGCTCGACGATGCCGGAACCCCGCTTGCCATAAAGTCCAGTGGAGTGGGCTTCGTCTACAATAACCAGCGCATTGTTTTGCTCGGCTAGTTTCACGAGTTTCGGAAGGTCTGAAATATCTCCGTCCATGGAGAATACACTTTCAGTCACAATGAATCGCTGCCCACGGCAGGGCGTTTCTTCTAACTTGCTTTGGAGATCCGCAAGGTTTTGATGCTCAAATACGACCCGCTTGGCTTTTGATAAACGCATCCCATCGATGATGCTTGCATGATTGAGTGAGTCCGAAAATAGGATATCTTCTGGTCCGGCCAGTGCTGCAAAGAGACCGATGTTGGCCGCGAATCCAGATGAAAACAAAAGCGCTGCTTCACGTCCACAGAATCGAGCCAGTGTTGCCTCGGTTTGAACGTGGACCGGGTGGTTGCCCCTTAGTAGCCGTGATGCTCCTGAGCCTGTGCCGTAATCTTGAATGGCTGCGGCTATAGACGCACGCAGCTCAGCGTCAGAACAAAAGCCCAAGTAGTCATTGGATGTGAAATCAATTCCTGCTGGAAGCTCAAGGGTGCGCAGCAGTCGCTCATGACCTCTTTGCTCGAGGTTCTGAGTGAGTTTGTTGAGAAATGCTTCCCTGGCCGAAGTCATGGCAGATGCGCTTTAGAGGCCCAAACTGGAGAATAGCTGGGTATCTTGATCTTCGGGGTTGTTGGGCGTGGTGAGAAGTTGCTCACCGTAGAAGATCGAGTTGGCTCCCGCTAAAAAGCAAAGTGTTTGTGCTTCTTTGCTTAAGCTCTTCCGTCCAGCGGAGAGGCGAACGCGAGCTTCGGGACAAAGGATACGAGCGGTTGCGATGCTACGAACAAGTTCAAGCGGGTCAACCTGCGGGGTATCCTCAAGCGGCGTACCTTTTACCGGCACCAACATGTTGACCGGTAAGGAATCTGGATGCTTTTCGAAGGTAGCCAGTGTGTGAAGCAGCGAGACGCGGTCTTCGGTGGATTCGCCCATTCCAATGATACCACCACAACACATTCCCAAACCAACATCGCGAACGTGCTGTAGCGTTTCGAGACGGTCGTCATAGGTTCGGCTGGTGATAACCTTTGGGTAGTACTCCCGTGATGTATCTAAGTTGTGGTTGTAAGTAGTGAGGCCAGCTTCTTTAAGAGCAACAGCCTGCTCACGGTTGAGCATGCCTAGAGTAACACACGACTCAAGTCCTTCGGCGTTTACTGCCTTGACCATTTCCAAAACTGTTTCGAAGCTTTTTCCTTTTTTGGCACTGCGCCATGCAGCACCCATACATAGGCGGGTTGCTCCGGCTTCTCGGGCTTGCTTTGCTTTTTGCTTGATAACCTCGAGCCCCATCAAAGGCTCTCTGGTTAGGTCAGATTCGTGATGAACGCTTTGCGAGCAGTAGCCACAATCTTCAGGACAGCCACCGGTTTTGATAGAAACCAACGTGCATTTTTGGATGTCGTCTGTTTGGTGAAATTCACGGTGAACATCGCTTGCTTGATAAACCAAATCCAAAAGGGGTTGGTTATAAATCTCGCGTACTTCTTCCAGTGTCCAATCGTGACGAATGTATCTAGCCATGGCCGTCTCCCAATTCAGTTGCTGACGATAAATTGGCACTTCGAAAAACTACTGATCTCTCGAAGTCTGAGACGGCCCTATACCCTACATGGGTCCTTCGCAATAGCTAGGAAAGCCTTGAATGCTATCTAAAAATGGCGATGGTTTTCCGTAGGTGTGATTGAGTAACCAAAGTTCGCTCATAACACCTGCTTCTGTAGGAATGGTATGACCACCATTGTGGTTACAACCCACAACGAAGTGACCGTCATTTGTTAAATTATCGCGAAAATGTTCAGTCGTTTTTTCGAACTCTACCAAGTAACTTCCTTGACCCCATGTGTCATTTGTTCCGCCCCAAGTTAGCAAAACGGGAATATCGTGGGCTGGAGTTTTGTAAGGTAGTGTCAAAGGATCGGTACCACCACTCATGATGAATGCGCTCGCAAGTGAGTCAGAACGATGCATTGCGAGGTAAGTACTCCATAGGCCGCCAGCGCTCATGCCGGTGGTGCTGATGCGGTACAAGTCGATGTCTTGTTGTTGGCTCATGCAAGTACGCATGTCGTCGTAGAGTGCGAGGTCATAGGATGGGTCTCCGTAGAAGCCCCAAGTTTGTGCACCGGAACGCAGATCTGGAACGACGATAATCGCCTGGTGTTGATCTGCGAATCGTTGGAGTTGCAAATAGGTCACCATCATTGACGCATTGCCTCCAAGAGGGTGCCATACGAAAATCAGTGGCATTTTATCCGTCATATCAGTTGGGTAGACGGTGATGACGCTGCGTTGTACGCCAGCGGATTGCCAACTCACGGTGCCGGCCATGCTTAGGTCCGGGCACGCGCCAGTGGCTACAGGCGTCAAAGCTGCCGGAGCTGGTCCTTCAGGTTCCGTAGATGCAACATCGGTTGTTTCACCGGTTGCTGTTGTATCAGCATCGATTTGTGATTCTTGAGCTTCACCGCAAGCGGTTAGAAAACAGATAAGTAAAATTAGAGAAAGCGCGCGCATTTTCCCCTCCCATGATTAATCCCTAGATTGAATGACTACATACGGGGTGAATGTAGGTCCGTAAAGCCCAGAATATGTCACTTCCTGTTTCAAATGGTAAAATTGGTTAGTCCAAAAGATTTGCCGGCAGGCTATTGACAAGATGCGCCATTGCCTACCAAATGGTAGGGAGATGATGACTGACTGGTAGAGAGCTGGTCAGAGAGGAACTTGTAATGGCCGATGGTGCCAAACAACCTGAGCGTACGGGCGACATGGCGTTGCGGATCCTGGAATCTGCAACCGATCTTTTTGCGGAGCGCGGCTACGAAGGAACCAGTGTTCAGGCCATTGCGGATGCGGTTGGGATCAGAAAAGCATCGTTGCTCTACCATTATCCATCCAAAGAGAATTTACATCGGCGCGTGCTCGAGGAGCTTTTGAGTCGATGGAACGATAGTTTGCCGGCCTTGATGCTGGCGGCAACTTCTAGCCGTGGTCGTTTCGAAGCGGTGATTAAGGCGGGAGTTGATTTTTTCGCAGCGGATTCCAAACGAGCACGTTTGCTTGTGCGGGAGATGCTGGACAGGCCAGCGGAAATGCAACGCTTGGTGGTTACGCACTCACATATTTGGGTGAAGGCTATCTGCGATGCGTTGCGAGAAGGTCAAGAGCACGGACGTGTTCGGGCCGACCTCGATCCTGAGGCCTATGTAATTCATGTTGTGAATTTGGTGTGTGGCATGGCGATGCTCGATCCTATGTCTTTGCTTTTAGATCATCGTGCCAACGATGGTGAAGTAAGTGAGCGCGCCAAAAAACGTTTCGTGGATGAGTTGATGCGGATTGCGCGAGTTTCATTATTTGCGCCACGTCCCTCGGACCACGTGAGGAAAAAAGATGGCTAATTTTTTAGAAGACAATGAAGACCTTAAGTTTTACCTGGAAAAATACATTGATTGGGAACCATTGGTAAAACTCGTTGAGTACGACTTCAAGATGAACGACGGGTTCGAGAACAACGCGGAAGCGAAAGAGTTCTACACCGATGTTTTGAATATGGTGGGTGAGCTCGTTGCCAACGAAATTGCTCCCCGTGCAAAAGCCATTGAAGAAAACCCAGTGAAGATGGTTGACGGCGAAGTTGTTGGCTCGCCTGAGTTTGATGCGATCTTTGAGCAAATCAATGAAGTCGGTCTTCATGGTTTGTGTTTGCCCCGTGAATTGGGCGGTATGAACGCACCTCTCTTGGTTTATATGTTGGCTGGCGAGATGTTCTCTCGAGCAGACGTATCGGTCATGACTCACCATAGTTTCCACGGTGGTATGGCATTGGCGATGCTTCTCTTTAGCGTCATGGAAGGATCGACGGAAATCGATCTTGAAACGATGACCATGAAGAAAACGCGTTTTCAAAAAGAGATTGAAGAAATCGTTACGGGTCAAGCCTGGGGCTCTATGGATATCACCGAGCCCGATGCTGGTTCTGATATGGGTGCCTTACGCACGAAGGCTGAGCAAGATGAAGATGGAAACTGGTTTGTCACTGGTGAAAAGACATTCATCACCTCTGGCCACGGTAAATACCACTTTGTGATTGCTAGAAGTGAAGAAACAAAAGATCCCGATGACCCATTTGCAGGCCTTGCCGGTTTATCTTTCTTCTTGGTCCCACTTTGGGAAGATACCCCAGAGGGTCGTAAGTACTATGGCCGTGTTGACAGACTTGAAGACAAGATTGGGCACAAGAACTCCGCAACTTGCGCGATGGTATTTGACCGCGCGCCAGCTCAGCTTATCGGTAATCGAGGCGAAGGTTTTCGCTACATGCTATTCTTAATGAACAACGCTCGTGTGGGCGTTGGCTTTGAGAGTTTGGGTGTGTGTGAAAGTTCTCTGCGCTTGGCTAGAGAGTATGCAGCCGAGCGTCGTTCCATGGGCAAGACCATCGACAAGCATGAGATGATTGCCGAGTATCTTGAAGAGATGGATACCGATACCAAGGCGCTTCGAGCGCTGAGTGTTCACGGTGCTTATCACAGTGAAATGGCACAGCGTGCTCAAATTTCACTCTTGGCGAAAGCTTATAAGAACGACACCGAGAAGAGTCGTTATGAATTGCTTTACAAGCGTCACTTAAAAGAAGCTCGCAGAGTTACTCCGCTCTTGAAGTATTATGGTTCAGAGCGCGCGGTTTACATGGCCCGTATGTGTATGCAGATTCATGGCGGCGTGGGTTACACCAAAGAGTACAAGGCAGAGCAGCTGCTGCGTGATGCCCTGGTTCTTCCTATTTACGAAGGTACCAGCCAAATTCAGTCCCTGATGGCAACCAAAGATGTGTTGTTGGGTATTCTGAAGAATCCAAAAGACTTGGTTCAAGGGCTGGCTCAGGCGAAGTGGAGAACACTCTCGGCTCGAGATCCTTTGGAGAAGAAGGTAGCGAAGCTTCAGGCATTGTGTTTGGGCGCGCAGCAAACGCTTCTTGCGAGAATGGCCACTAAAAAGTTCCGTTCACTTAGTCAGCACAAGATGTCTGATTGGGCGAGCAAGTTCTTCAAAGAGTGGGATGCGAAGAAAGATTTCTCACCGGCGCTTTTGCATGCAGAACGTTTAACTCTCTTGTTAACCGATGCAACGATTTCCGAACTTCTTCTGGAGCAGGCGAATGCTTATCCTGAACGACGTGAAATCTTGGAGTGTTTCTTAGAGAAGGCGATTCCAAGAGCTGAATACAACAGCTCCTTGATTGCCAATACAGGAGACCGCCTCTTGGATAAGCTTAACGATGCGCCAGCTCAACTTGAGCAAAAGCAAGTAGGCTAAGCTAAGAAATCAAAAACGAAAAAGCCGGACATATGTCCGGCTTTTTTTTGTCCTAGTTGTTGCTCAAGCCTAGCTTTCCCACTTGGTTCCTTCTGGGCTGTCTTTGAGCCGAACGCCAACTGCATCCAGCGCATCACGAATGGTATCAGCAATTGCAAAGTTCTTATCAGCGCGGGCTTGATTCCGGGCTTCGATGAGCTTTTGCATTTTTGCATCGTCTATGCTTGCTCCGTCACCGCCGCCGATGGGGCCTTGAGTAAGACGAAGACCAAGGACGCGATCGGTATCGGCAATGAATGCAATCTTGTCAGCGGCGCTCACTTTGTCGTCCTGGAGAACTTTCCATACTTCGGCCAGGCATCGTGCTGTATTGAGGTCATCGCTGATCCCATCAGCGACTTCTTTACGGTACGCTTCTAGCGATGGTGCATTCAGATCACCTTTGGCACCATTTGCTTCATCAAATAGGCCGCTGATTCTCTTCCAGAGTTTGTTTAAGCCTTTGGAGGCATCTTCAACGTTGGCCCGAGAAAATCTCGCTTCTTTACGATAGTGCGTGTTCAGCAGAAAGTAACGATAGGCCAGAGGCTGAAGGCCCCAGCTGCGGATTGAATCCAAAGTTACAAAGTTTGCGCCACTCTTGGCCATCTTTGTGTCTTCGCCATCTTGTTCCAAAACGAGAAAGTTATTGTGCATCCACACATTCACCCATTCGTCCGATTGAGTGTAAGCCATCATCTGTGCAATTTCGTTGGTGTGGTGAACGGGAATATGGTCGATGCCACCGGTGTGAATATCGAATCTTTTTCCTAGGTGCTTGCAGCTCATGGCGGTGCATTCGATATGCCAGCCAGGAAAACCTCGGCCCCATGGGCTTTCCCATTCCATTAGACGCTTGGCGCCTTTGGCAAATTTCCAAACCGCGAAATCGGTGGGGTTTTTCTTGCCCTGAACCACATCGACGCGGGCACCTGCTTGCTGCCCCTCAATGGAGAGTTTGGCGAAGTCGGCGTACTTAGGCAATTTGCCTGTATCGAGGTAGATACCGTCTTCGATCTGATACGCATATCCATTGTCCATAATGGTCTGAACCATATCGATTTGCTCTTGGATATGATCGGTGGCGCGGCAGACTGTATTAGCAGGTTGAATGCCAAGGTCTCCGGTGTGTTCGAAAAACACGCTGGTGTAGTAGCGCGAGAGGTCCCAGATATCGCGCCCCGACTTTTTAGCCGCCAGCTCCATTTTATCCTCACCATCACTGGCGTCATCTGTGAGGTGTCCCACGTCGGTGATGTTCATGACGTGATTGGTTTGATAACCGCACCACTGCAGAGCTCGTTTGAGGGTGTCGACGAAAACATAGGCTCGAAGGTTACCGATATGAGCGTAGTTGTAGACAGTGGGTCCACAGGAATAAATGCCTACTTGTCCTTCTTCGAGGGGCTCGAGAAGTTCCACGGAGCGAGTGCGGGTATTGTAGAGCTTAATCGGTCGAATCATCATCACATCCATAAAAAGGGTAAAGCCGTTTCGGACCGCCTATTTGAGGCGGATCAGAAACCCTTGATTTCCCTGTTCAGGCCGTGATGTCAAGCGGCTGTGGTGGGAGTATTGGACTCTTCAAAGCTTGGTGATGACGGTGCCGGGGGAAATAGTGCGCCTAAGGCGCTATTCTTGGGATATGGCTTGCTCTGACGCTGGCTAAGGTTCAGGGCATGGTTCAAATCTGCTTGGATATCTCGTGGATCCTCTAGACCAACGGAAATTCGCATCAAACTCCCCGAAATCCCTGTGGCATCTCGTACTTCTTCGTCGACCACTTGGTGGGTCAGAGCCGCTGGATGCTGAATCAAGGTATCCGTCGAGCCGAGGCTGACGGCCGGAGTGACCATTTTAACTGCGCTCATGACCTTAGCTGCCGCCTTAAAGCCGCCGTGGATCTCGAATGCCAACATCGAGCCGCCTCCACGCATTTGACCGGGAATCAGCTTCGTGTCGCTAAGTCCTGGATAAAATACGCTTTTAACGGCAGCGTGAGATTCTAAAAAGTGTGCAATTTGCTCGCAGGTTGCTTGAGCTGTTCGGATACGTGCCGGTAGGGTCTGAAGCCCTCTGTGCAGCATGTAAGCACCCATGGGGTGCAACAAAGCTCCCGTAGCGATTCGGATTTGTCGCAGGCCCTTGGCAAATTCTTCCGAGGTTGCAATCACACCGCCCATAACATCTCCGTGACCACCGAGGAATTTGGTTGCACTGTGGAGAACCATGCTGGCGCCATGTTTGATGGGGTTTTGAAGTACCGGTGTCGCGAAAGTTGAATCCACCAGAACTGGAATATCTCCGGCATGTCGCACCACTTGTTCGATATCCGTCATTTGCAGCGTTGGATTGGCTGGAGTTTCGAGCATGATCAAGCTGGTGGTGGGGCGGATGGCATCTTGAAGGGTATCCACGGTTGCCCAGGTTACATCGAGTTTAAAGAGACCGCTGTTGAGCAGATGGTCTGAGCCGCCGTAAAGAGGGCGCAAAGCAATCACATGATCGCCTCGTGTTTGCGCGGCCAATAAGGCTGCGGTGATTGCTGCCATACCGGTACTGAAGGCTACAGCTGCTTCGGCAGATTCCATTTTCGCCATGGCCTGTTCAAAGCGTCCAACGGTTGGGTTGTGAAGTCGCGCGTACACTGGGGAGTGTTGAGGGAGGTGTCCCTCGGCCATCCTGGCTAAGTCATCTCGACCCTGCTCAAGATCTGGAAGTGGGTAAGTTGTAGAGAAATCGAGAGGCAGAGCGTGAACGCCGAGAGCTGTGAGGTCGTCGCGACCGGCGTGAACAGCGTGGGTATCTGGAAGGTACGTCATGGGGGCTCCTTGGGGTTACAACTGTATTGTATAAAATAGGCAGTTCGTTTTCACTACGCAAAGTGTCAACAATGTGCGTTTTTGTTGATTATCGGCCGAATTAAATTCAGTAGATCGGAAATTGGTCCGACAATATGGTACTTTGTGGGTGTTTCGGTGGTTTCGAGAGAGACCGGAGCTTGATTGATTCAAGACAAGAACCACCGACACAACCTGCCGGCTCATCTTTGACGGTTAAGGTTGGACTCGACCCCTTTGGAAACGTTATCCTCAATTAAGTTGGTCACTTTGACGAACCGCATTTGAGTAAGGGAGTTGCAATGTCTGTTGAGCAAAACGATCCGCTTCGGGTCATTGCTGTGGACGATAGC
>CAZZDT010000041.1:0-11341 GCA_964652435.1 uncultured Bdellovibrionales bacterium | reverse complement strand
TGGGTCAGTTCATAGGCTCTGGAAAGCCCATCCACGGCCAAACGCCTATCTTCTGGATGGTCAAGAATATTGGATTCGACGATGGGTTTGGCGTGAGGCCACGCTGAGTTCCAGCGAATCTTACCCACGCCTTTGGTTTTTTCTACACAGGTCATCATGGTGACAGCAGTGATGTTCATCCAGGGCAATGTTAGGCACGAACCGGGCTGAATCTGCATATCGTTGCGAAACGCACCGGGTTCGGATGTGTAACGCAATAACGTTTGGATCAGGGGGTCATGACGTTTGGCAATGCCTGGTCGTGGCAACATAAAAAATGCAGCACCGGGATGGTCCAAAAGCCTGCTACCAACCCCGGGAACATCAGAAACCAGCGAGACACCGAGACGGTGAATCTCTTTCTTGGCGCCAATGCCTGAGCGAAGAAGCAGGCCCGGCGTAGCGATGGCACCACATGCGATGATTATATTTTCACTGAAGAATGTTTGAATCTCACCTTTGCACTCTACTTCAATACCGATGGCTTGACCGTTGTAAAATAGAACTCGGTGGGCAAGCGTCTGAGGCTGAATGGTCAGATTCGCGCGTGAGCGAACAGCTGGCGTTAGATAGCCCATAGCTGCACTGAATCGTACGCCATTGACCTTATTCATCGCATGAGGGCCAGCTCCGGTCGTGTTGGGATTGTTGTGGTCATCACATTTTGGGTAACCCAGCTCATCACATGCTTCAAGAAATGCTGCTTGCCACGGTACCAGTTCTTCTGGTGTGTGACGTCGAATGGTCATCGGGCCTGTTTGATTGTGGTACTCATCGTTAAAATCTTGATCGGCCTCTAGCTTTTTGAAGGCCGGCAAGCATTTATCCCAGCTCCATTCTTTGAGTCCGAGGTCTGCCCATTCATCGTAATCCTCAGGTATACCTCTGAGAGCGATACAGGTGTTGACAGCTGAAGAACCGCCCACAACTTTGCCCCGAGGCAACATAAAGTCGACCTTTTGCATGGAGTTGGTTTTGTGGGTGAAGCCCCAGTCGTGTTTGAGTAGGGAATTACGTTTTCCGTTTTTGAGATCCTTGGGGATCTTGGTTGTATCCGGATAGTCTGGACCCGCTTCCAAGAGAAGAACAGAGCGTCCACGCTCTTTCGATAAACGCATGGCAATGGCGCAACCTGCGGCGCCAGCTCCTACAACAATATGGTCCCAATGGTTTTTACGATGCATGAGAGACGGTAGCCCATGGTTACCTCAGATTACAAGGTCGAACCACTGTAAGTTGTTGTAATACCAAGTGGACCTAACTGGGATTGGAACTGAAATCGTGGTCTGCTCCGAGCGGCTATTATCTTGGGGGAAACATGTCAGAGGACTACGTCGATATTTACGAACCAGAGCAGTATGTTTCGGGGGTTCCTCATGACAAATATAAGTATTTGCGGGAGCATACTCCGATTGTTTTCCAGCGTGAAGAAGATGGCCCAGGGTATTGGGCCTTATTAAAGCATGCCGATGTGCTCTGGGCTTCGAAGCGTCCCAAAATCTTCTCGTCTTACAAAGGTGGTATTAATATTCCAGACCCCATTGAAGAGGACCTTGATATTGCCCGTATGATTTTGATCAATATGGACCCGCCCCAACATGCAAAATATCGAAAGCTTGTGTCTACGGGATTTACTCCCAAAATGACACAGCGACTGGATGGGCCCATTCGTTCCGCGGTCAAAACGATTCTCGATAGAGTCTCGGGGCAGGATACCGTTGATTTCGTAGGTGCTATCGCCAGTCAGTTGCCCTTGTTTCTAATTGCAGATCTTATTGGTTGGCCAGAGGATGATAGGCCACTGATGTTTGAGTGGAGCGACCGCGTTTCTCGCATCGACCACGACCCCGAAGACGCACGCATGGCGGCCATGGAGTTCTTCGGTTACTGCACGGACCTTTTGGAAACTCTTGAGAGCCAATCTGAAGAGGGCGCCCGCCCGGACGATTTGGTTCATGTGTTGATGGATGCTCAAATCGATGGGGAAAAACTCAACCCCATGGAAATTGTGAATTTCCTTTTGTTGTTGGCCATTGGTGGCAATGAAACCACACGCAACTGTATCTCGGGGGGATACCTGGCTCTTCATGAATACCCCGACCAAATGAAACTCTTTCGGTCGAATCCGTTGAGTTACAGCACCTCGGCCACTGAAGAAATGTTGCGCTGGACATCGCCGATCATCGCTTTTCGAAGAACTGCTCTCGAAGATACTGTTGTGTCAGGTCAGGAAATTAAGGAAGGGGACAAAGTGGTGCTTTACTACGCCTCGGCCAATCGTGATGAAGAGGTTTTCGAGAATGCTGATGTTTTCGATATAAGCCGTGAGAAAAACCCCCACGTTTCCTTTGGGGCGGGAACCCATTTTTGCCTGGGAGCCACGCTTGCCCGAATGGAAATTCGGATCTTGTTTGAAGAGTTGTTACGGCGATTTCCAGAGATGTCACCTGTAGGCGATGTTGAACGCCTCAACAGCAATTACGTGAATGGCACGGTCGCGTTTTCGGTTCGAGTGGGCCCCGATATGGATTCCTAGGTCTTTATGCTTCGTCTGCGTTGCGAAGCCCCGACTTGTATATTAGACCATCTCCAACGGATGTCAGGAGGCTCTCATGGAACAGACCGGGCAAATTAGAAAAATGGCAACTGAAATCGGTGATCCGATTCAGTATTGGTTGCCCATGGGAGAAGAACGGGTTGGTATGAACCAATTCATCGGTCAAGAAATCTCCTTTCAGTATGATGGACTGATTACTTGCGTTATTTGCGGCCGAAAAACCAAGAAGTCGTATAACCAAGGCTTTTGCTATCCGTGCATGTTGAATGCCCCAGAGGCATCCGAATGCATTATTAAGCCAGAACTCTGCCAAGGTCATTTAGGTGGCGGCCGTGATCCCGAATGGGAACTCGAGCACCACGTTCAACCTCACTTCGTCTATCTCGCACTTTCGAGTGCAGTGAAAGTTGGGATCACGCGAGAGACTCAGGTACCCACCCGTTGGATAGACCAAGGAGCGTCCCAAGCCATACTTCTGGCGAAAACTCCAAACCGCTATCTCTGCGGGGTATTGGAGGTCTCTCTTAAGCAACATTTTACCGACCGAACGAATTGGCGAAAGATGCTTAAGAATGAGGTTTTGGAGAATGTAAATCTTGCAGAGGTCAAAGCAGACCTTAAGCCGAAGATTGAAGATTCGTTTCAAGAATACCTTACGGATGATGAGGAAGTCATTGATTTGGTGTATCCCGTCGAAGCTTATCCTGAGAAGGTAAAGAGTGTCGGTTTTGACAAACTTCCAGAAATCAAGGGTCGATTGCAGGGCATTAAAGGCCAGTATCTTTTGCTTGATGAAAACCGTGTTCTCAATATGAGAAAGCACACGGGCTATCATATAAAACTTTCCGCTTAGCCTATCGAGCCCGGTTGACGTGCCGGTTTGGTTTTGTGCCCGCCACTGATAATGGTGCAAAATTTTTCTTGGTCCTTTTTGAGTTGAACCATGGCCAGATAGCGAATTCGCCTAAAGAGGATAAAGAGCGGAATAACAAACAACAGAAACACCGGAAACACGATATAGAGCGGAATAGCCAAGAGAAGAAAGCGGTTGCTCTCTTCACAACGATGGCATTCTGCAATCAGATTTTTTCTGCGTTCCCAGTAGGTGTTTAGGTCATTCATGGTAGCTCTCTATAGTGAGAATTCTACCAGATATTTGTTTTGAACGCTGCTTTGATTGGTCTGAATCGTTTCTCGAAGGGTTATAATTGAGACAGATTCTTACGCTCGATGTGGGGGGAGGGGACCAAAAGTGGGCACCAAGGTGTGTGGCGCCCACTTAGGCTCTCGCTGATGTTTTAGGCCATGAAGCCAACGAATTTCCATTCGCCATCGCGAATGCCAAATACAAACGAGATCAGTCCGTCTCGAATGAACTTGTCGCTTTGAACTTTTCCTTCTTTCAAATTAAAGCCAATGAAGAGGAAGTCGGTAGGTTCTGGAACCCAGCCATCGCCTTCGACTTCGGGATAACCGAGCTGCTCAATAGCTTCTTCGTAAGTGAGAACCAGAGGGTTATAAACGGCTTGGTAGTCTTCCATAGTATAAGCGCTTAAATCTTCACCCGATGGATAAGGTGTGGAGTGCCGAACAACTTCTTTGAAGTATTCGCCATCCATTGCTTCACCTTCTCGGCCAATTTGCGGCAATGTGTGATGAAGCATGTCGATGAATACTTCCGGATTGCCATCGAAATAAGACTGAACCACGTCCATCCCCATACTCATGGCCTGCTCGCGGGCTGCCGACATTTCAGTCTCACCTTGGTCAGAGCCATCGTTGGTGTTTTCCTCGTCGACTTCGGTGTCGCTCTCGTTGCTTTCGTCATCGGTTGTGGTGTCGGAGTTATTGTCGGTGGTTTCGTTGGTAGCGGTGTCACCGGTTTGATCAGTCGTGGACTCTCCACATGCTAAAAGTAGGAAGAGGGGTAGGGCTAGATACACGAGTACGCGCATGAAATTCTCCAATTTCTTTGGGTTTTCTAGAGCTTTGGCTCCGATTTAATGTGCCAGGGTCTAAGCATGGAGCGTGCCATCGAGTGAGGGACTTCGAGCGCCGAAATATGTGGGTTTTTAGGGTGTTAAGGGGAAAGCCACCCGCGTGAATTGCCGTCGGTACAGCAAAATATGTCGTTTTCGTTGAGGTTTCAAAGTTGTGAGTCTCTGACGTGTGAAAAACAATTTATGACGGGTTGCGTTATCCTTCAGTGTTTGTCATTTCTTGTATTCGTTTTCCCGCACGAAGCGGGGCGCGGCGCTTGAACAGGGGCGCTGTAGCAGGAGGGATAGAAGCACCAATGACAACCATCAATCATTATAAGAGCAATCTTCGAGACGTCGTTTTTAATTTGTTTGAGCTCTACAAGATCCAAGACAAGGTATTGGGCCAAGCGCCATTTACCGCCATCGATGAAGACACATCGAAAGAGGTCTTGTCCAACTTTGCGAAGTTTTGTGAAGATGAGTTGGCTGTTTCATTTGCCGAGGGTGACCGCACGCCACTGACACTCAGCGAAGACGGTGATGTGACATTGCCTAAGGGAATCAAAGAAGCACTCGATAAGTATTACGAAGGTCAGTGGAACCTCATTGAGTACCCCGAAGACCTTGGTGGTTACGGTGCTCCTCGCTCTTTGCAGTGGTCTTGTTTCGAGTTTCTCTCAGGTGCAAACCCACCGGTTGGTTTCTATTTGCTTGGCAACTTCATGGGCAAATTGATCAACGATTTGGGAACCGATTCTCAGAAGGCACGCTATGTCGACGGGCTCCTAAATCAGCGTTGGGGTGGAACCATGGTTCTCACTGAACCCGACGCAGGAAGTGATGTTGGAGCCAGCCGCACCAAGGCCAAGCACATCGAAGACGACGTTTGGGAAATTGAAGGTGTGAAGCGGTTTATCACCAATGGTGATTTCGATGGTCCAGAGAATATCGTGCACATGGTTTTGGCCCGCCCAGAAGGTGCTGAGGGCGGTACCAAAGGTTTGTCTTTGTTTATCGTTCCTAAATATTGGGTGAATGAAGACGGTAGCTTGGGTGAGCGCAACGGTGCTTATTGTACAAACATTGAAGACAAGATGGGGCTCAAGGCCTCTTCAACTTGCGAAATGACTTTTGGTGACCGAAAGCAGTGCAAGGGCCTATTGGTCGGCAATGTTCATGACGGCATCCGTCAGATGTTCAACGTAATTGAGTATGCTCGTATGGGTGTAGGCGTGAAGTCAGCATCAACGCTGTCTACCGCTTATCTAAATGCCCTGGAGTACACGAAAGACCGTGTTCAAGGACCAGACCTGCTGAAGGCAGCTGACAAATCATCGCCGCGGGTAACGGTTATCAATCACCCAGATGTGCGTCGTTTGTTGATGAAGCAGAAGTCATACGCAGAAGGTATGCGTGCTCTGTATTGTTTGGCGGCCGTTACTCAGGATGAAATTGAAATGGCTGCGGTTAAAGGTGATACCGACGAAGCCAAACGATTGCATCGAGTGAACGATTTACTTTTGCCATTGGTGAAAGGATTTTCTTCAGAGCGCGGTTACGAGGTTCTATCTGATTCGCTTCAGTGTTTGGGTGGGTCAGGTTACTGCAAAGATTATCCACACGAGCAGTACATCCGAGACCAGAAGATCGATACCCTTTATGAGGGCACCACTGCCATCCAAGGCTTGGATTTAATCTTCAGAAAAATCATGAAAGACCAAGGTGCCACATTGCAAAGCATCATGGGTAAAATTCAAGGAACTTTGGCTCACGAAGTTGGTGGCGATGCCTTGGCGCCTGAGCGCGCGGCTCTTGCCAGCGCACTTCAGAGCTTTGGTGGCATCCTGGAAATTATGATGGGTAAGGCAGGAGAATCACTCTATCACGTAGGACTGCACAGTACTCGGATTCTCTTTGCTCTGAGTGAGCTGACCATCGGTTGGCTTCTGGTTCGCCAAGCGGGCATCGCCGTTGAAAAACTTGAGTCAGCCACTGGCGAAGATAAGTTTTTCTATCAAGGTAAGATTGCATCGGCTCGGTACTTTTGTGCTGAAGAGCTGCCACGCATTGGTATGGCTCGTAAGGTCATCAAAGACAGTTCGCTTTACTTGATGGAACTTCCTGAAGAGTCATTCTAAGAGCGTTTTGCTTTAATGTAACGCGCAGTTTTGGGGTCAAAATAGGAAGGCCCTGATTGAGTGATAGCTGGTGTTTTGGCGGCTTTATAGCCAACGGCACCTGGCGTATTATTAACGAAGCCCTGCTGATTTGAGTTCTTCTTGAATCGGTAGGGCATCTTTCCCTTCCCGGTAAAGACCTGTTTCTGCCAATGAATTTTGAATTGGCTTGGGGTCATGCCTACCCATTGTCTCAAGAAATTTCGATGGAGATCACCATTTTCCAAGCAGGTTAAGGTGAGTCGTGTGCCATCTTGTAGGTACTTCATTTTACCAAGATACATTTTGCGAACTTGTTTTTTACTGAGTTCATGATTGATATCTTGATGTAGGTGCATCTCTGTAAGGGTATTGGCATTCGCCGTTGAGGCCATTGCGAATAAATTGGTAGCGGCTAAAAGCATCCATGCTTTCATTTAAAACTCCTTGGTCGATTTTGAATACAAGTACACTTCGGTTTTATGCATCGAAGTGGGCTTCTCAAATGTGACGCGGGTCACATGGAGTCTATTCAACGGGAGTTATTAGGCGACCATCAAGGACAGAGCTTTTTCTCTTTCGTTTACCAGTTTGTTAATGGCGGATCTAAAGTGAGGGTTGGCCTTATACAACGATTCAAAGAGCTCACGGCCTATGGCGAAAGCTTGTACTGGTCCATCGGAAATGACCGTGGTCGCGCAGGGCGTGCCACGCATTAGAGACATTTCACCGAAGATATTGCCGGGGCCTAAAGTGGCGATATCGGTTCCTCGCCATGGAAATTTCTGATTGAGAACGACACTGGTTGTGCCGCGATATACAATGTAGAGAGTATGTCCTTCTTTACCTTGTTTAAGAATAGCGGTCTTTTTTGGAATCTTGAGCAATGAGATTCGATTGCTTATCTCCTCTAGCTCGTAGACGGAGATATCTCCAAAGAGCTTGAGTTTGCGAGTAATGTTTCCGAATGCTCGCATGGCCGGGATATCCAGCTCGCACTCTTCAACGCCTTTTGAGAAGGCGGCATCATCGAGTTCTTGATGATTGTTCGATGGGTGGTTCTTGAACCATTCTGACCAAATGGGTTCTGTAATATTGGTTTCGTCTAAAAGCTGAGCGTTTTCTGTTCGACGTTCGTAGGCGATACGCTCGACATTGTCTTTAAAGAAGGCATTGTGAGCCAGTACAGCTTTAAAGAGCTTGTTTGAAAAATAGAGTAAACGAGCATGGGTTTTAGATTTGACGGTCGCATTGCATGGCTCGTCGAGAATATGTGACATCTCTCCAACGATATCGCCAATTTCTAAGCAAGCGAGTTCTTGAGTAGGGCGGCCGAAACCTGTCTGCATGGTCACCCGCAGTTCGCCGTCGAGAATAATGTAAAACCCGTTGTGGTTATCACCCTCACGCATAATGGTCTTACCGGGTTTGTATTCGCGGATCTGCATTTGTCGGCAGATGGCTTCGATTTCTTGGATGCTCATAAGTTTGAAGAGGTCGAGGTCTCGGACAATATCCGCTATCTCTCTATATTCTTCCGCATCGATTTCATCGTTCTCTTGGTCGGGGTTATCAAAATTAAACGTAGGTGCTGGTGGTGGGGCATGCCTGAAAGTGGTTTCGCTTGGCTTGGCCCGAAGACGAAGGCCTGCATCCCCCAAATGAGGGTCCAGCTCGAATTGTGGATGGGAGATTTGCTCGGCTCCTTCGCCAATAACCAGGACACCTCCGGGCAGCAGTTGGGTGGCCATTCTTTCAAGTAGCTCATTGATGAAATGGTCGGGCATATAGGCGATGGGTTTTCGCAACATAATCAAATCGAATTTACAAAGTTTGTTCCAATCGTCGTGAAGGCCTAGCCGATAGAACTCTAGAATCCTGCGGTGTCTCGCTTGAACCCGGTAATGGTTCGCGTAAGGGTAGAATGCCTTTTTAATGAGGTGCTTGGGGATACCACTGGATATTTCCGCGGAGGTGAACTTTCCACTGCGTGCTTGCTTCAGTTCTTGTTGCCTTGGATCGGTGGCCCATATTTCAACATCCCACGATGCCAGTTGTGGCATGGCTTCATTGAACATAATTGCCAGAGAGTAAGCATCTTGGCCACGCCGGCAATCGGGGACCCATACCCGCAAGTTTTGTTCGTCTTCGCCTTTTCGAGACATGATCTCAGGAATGGAGCGATGACGAATGGTTTTGAAAGTATCGTACTGCTCAAAGAAGAAAGCTTGCGGGGCGATAAGCCGCTCAATCACTCGCTTTTCCATTTTGCGTTTGGTGGCGGGAGCGTTGAGTAAAGCAATGAGCGAATCGAAATCCTTGAGGGTGTACTCACTCAGAATGGGCATGAGCCTGAGCGATGCATGGGGCATACAAGAGTAGGGAAGAATAACGCCTGCCTTTTCTTGAACGCAGGATTGCAGGAATTCAAATTGTGGTGTCGTTAAAAGCATTCGACCTCTGGGGCTGGGGAGGTTTAACTTGTTGTGCTTTGGGTACTCGCTGCTCTCATGACTTGCCTGAGTGGGGAGGGGCACAATCATGTAGAAGCTTGTATGCGGGTAGGGTGTCCTTCACCACAACAATGCCTTATTTTATCCTTAGACGAATTCCACTTTGCAATGAAGAAATGTTGACCGGTGAGTAGACAATCGACTGGTTTATGCTGTGCGACAATGTAGGCAAATGAAGGCAGGTGTCATTCGCAAATTGAAAAAATATGAAATTTTTTCAAGGGTTAAAATTTGGCGCGATGCATTAAATTGGAAAAGCCTTGGTGAGATGCCTCAAATTACGCAATGCGTGATTTATGATCAAAGTGAAATTTAACCGATAGGCGGAGGCGAGATAAAGGGAAGTGCAGCCTCTGATTCGAGTGCTCAGAGGCTGCATCCACGTTTGATGATGTCTATTGAAGAACTGGAAGACCTTGATTCTTGTCTGAATCAGGCGCTTCGGTTGGTGGCGCGTAATTGGTGAGCTTGATTCCCTCAACCGCGGCAATGTACTCGTCAATGTTCGGTGTACGACCAAGAATAGTCGACAAAACAACCACTGGAGTTGAGGCGAGGAGTGACTCGCCTTTCTTCTCTTCGCTGTCCGCAACAACACGTCCTTGGAAGAGTCGTGTTGATGTAGCCATAACTGTGTCGCCTTTTTCGGCTTTCTCTTGGTTACCCATGCATAGGTTGCAGCCGGGTCTTTCGAGATACATCATGTTTTCATATTCGGTACGAGCACTGCTCTTTGGAGCACTGTCATCAAACACAAAGCCCGAATACTTTTGCAGAACTTCCCAGTCACCTTCTTCCTTCAATTCATCAACGATGTTGTAGGTTGGTGGTGCAACAACGAGTGGTGCTTTGAACTCTACGGTTCCATGCTGCTTTTCGATGTTTTTGAGCATCTGAGAAATAATCTTCATATCGCCCTTGTGAACCATGCATGATCCAACAAAGCCAAGGTCTACTTGCTTTTCACCGCCGTAATGCGAAATCGGTCGGATGGTATCGTGCGTGTAGCGCTTGGATACATCTTCATTGTCAACGTCAGGATCCGCAATCATCGGCTCAATGATTTGGTCAAGGTCAACAACGAACTCTGCAGAGTACTTAGCATTGTCGTCTGGAAGCAGTGCAGGGCTCTCACCAGATTTAAGTCCAGCGATTCTCGCCTCAGCTTTATCAACCAGGCCTTTGAGAAGTTGCTTCTCATTGTCCATGCCTTTGTCGATCATGATCTGAATACGACTCTTTGCTATTTCCAGGGACTCAATCAAAGTCTCACTCTGCGAAATACAGATTGAGGCTTTCGCCTTCATTTCAGCGGTCCAGTCCGTGAAGGTAAAGGCTTGGTCAGATAACAAGGTTCCGATATGGACTTCGATGACTTTTCCTTGGAAAACGTTTTCTCCGAATTCCTTCAGCATTTGAGCTTGGGTGGCATGTACCACGTCACGAAAATCCATGTGGTCCTTTAAGGTACCTTTGAAGGTAACCTTGACCGATTGCGGAATTGGCATGGTGGCTTCACCGGTTGCCAAAGCGAGTGCTACGGTTCCGGAGTCAGCACCGAAGGCCACGCCCTTGGACATCCGAGTGTGAGAGTCACCACCGATGATGACGTCTCGGTCATCGACGGTAATGTCATTGAGTACCTTGTGAATAACGTCGGTCATTGGGTGATAAACACCCTTGGGATCCCGAGCGGTGATGAGACCAAACTTGTTCATAAAGTTCATCAGCTTAGGAATGTTGCGTTGTGCTTTCTTGTCCCAAACCGAAGCGGTGTGACAACCAGATTGGTAAGAACCATCCACAGTGGGAGAAATAACCGTAGCGGCCATCATTTCCAGCTCTTGGGATGTCATTAACCCTGTGGTGTCCTGTGAACCAACAATATTAACTTTAACGCGAACGTCAGAGCCAGCATGCAGTACTTTGCCTGGTGTGACGCCAACTGCATTCTTGTTGAAAATTTTCTCAACTGCGGTGAGTCCTTGACCCTCGTGAGAAATCTCTTTCGATGCAGCGTAGACTGTTGGCATTTCAATGCCGAGGATGGCAGCAGCTGTAGTTTGTAGTTTCTTACCAAAGACAACTGAGTAA
>CAZZDT010000040.1:0-11488 GCA_964652435.1 uncultured Bdellovibrionales bacterium | reverse complement strand
GAGAACACTTCATCGATGCCGGTGATTTTATCCAAGCAACCGACAGCCATACCTGCATGGGCGGCGGTAACAACGCGCTCACCTACGGAGTCGGCGCCACGGAATACGCCGCAGCCATTCAAAGTGGCGTGAGCTTTGTTCGCGTTCCAGAGGCCATTCGCTTTGAACTGGTCGGCGAACTCAAAGACGGGTGTACCGCTAAAGATATCATCCTAAAAATCTTAGCCACCCATGCACGTGACGAAGATACCCTAGACCGCTCCATGGAGTTTGGCGGCCCTGGCTTGGCTTCTTTAAGTATGGATGAACGTGCCACGCTCTGTAATATGGCTACCGAATGTACGGCCAAGACGGGTATTGCCGAATGGGATGAAAAGACCATCACCTGGCTGAAAGCACGGCGCCCCGACCTAGACGAAGCAAGCATTCGGGAAAAGTGTGTTCTCCCAGATGAAGGCGCTCACTACGATGGCGGTGTTCATACCATCGACCTGGCAACCATTGAGCCTATGGTCGCTCACCCTGGAAATCCTGATAAGGGCATTCCCTCCGACCCGACCAATGGCGCGAACATTACCGATATTGGCAACGTGAAGATTGATATTGCTTACGGTGGTTCATGCACCGCGGGCAAAGTTGATGACTTTGCTTTTTATGCACAAGTCGTTCGGGAAGCTTTAGCTGCGGGTAAAAAAGTTGCTGACCATGTGAACTTCTTTATTCAATATGGCAGCGCCGATGTGGCGCAGTTTGCAAAAGACCAAGGCTGGACTGAACTTTTTGAAGAGGCAGGCGTGCAACTTATCAATCCAGGATGCGGTGCTTGTATTGGGTGTGGACCGGGCGTCAGTGAAAATGCTGAGCAAGTTACCGTCAGTGCTATCAACAGAAACTTCCAGGGCCGAAGTGGTCCAGGAAAACTCTATCTTGCCTCACCTCTAACGGTTGCCGCTTCAGCTTTCGCGGGACACATCGTTTCTTATGAAGAAGGCATGTTCCAAAAGGACTAAAAAAAGTCTCCTTTGGAACATTCCCCCGTTTTCAACTTAAACTTCGGGCGCCGTGACCGGTGTATTCCATTGATTTTTGTGAGCTTCTCGGCGCTTCATAATTGCACCGCGCATATCCTTGAGCGTAATCGCCGAAGCCGTTAGCACCCCACCGAATAAACCACCGGCAACACCACAAGAACAGATATCTACACCCGTTAAGTAGAACCCTTTAATCGGCGTGCGTGGACGCAACCACTGCTGCTTAAAACGCTCTGGGGTATGGGTTAGGCCATAAATTTCCCCGGACGCAAAACTACAAAAGGTTTTCGTCGAAAGAGGTGTGGATAACTCGGTATAGGCAATCTTGCCTTTCAGCTGTGGACATTGCTTATAAAGCGCCTCAAGCAAACGCTCTGTATATTTCTCTTTCAGCGCATCGTAGTCTTCACCGCGTTTTTTCCAGCGTGTATCCTCCCACTGCTTGAACCACTCATAAGGAGCCAATGCCACCACCTCTAAAGTTGCCTTCCCGGGAAAGCGGGATTCAAAAGATGGATCTTTGGCTGAAGGAAAAGACAAGTAAGCCACTGGCAGTGGATTGTTGTCCGGATCTTCAAGAAAGTTTTCGATGGAAGCGTCGTGGTCTTCACCTGGGTAAACCCAGAGATTGGTTTTTTCTAATCCGAGTTCATCAGCTGTCTCGTTGCATCCGATGTACAAGGACATGTGCGCAACCGAAGGCTCTACACCTTTCACATTTTGTTCAAATCCATAGCGCTTCGCTACATCTACCGGCAACAAACGGTTGATGGTGTTAATCACTCCAGCGTTACTGATGATAACCGGGGCGAACAACTCTTTACCGTCTTCTAAGCGCACGCCCACTGCACGGCCCTTTTTGATGATGACCTCATCCACCGGAGCATTGGTTAGCACCTGGCCACCCGCTCGCTCAATCACTGGGAGAATAGTCTCGGCAATCCGAGCTGACCCACCAATCGGATAGGCACCACCTTCGAAGTAGTGGTTCACAACCATGGCGTGAATAAAAAAGCTGCCATCCTTTGGAGATAAACCGTAGTCTCCGTATTGACCGGCCAGTACAGCTCGTAGCCGCTTATTGTCAGTGATTTCAGCCAACACTTCAGCAACGGTTTGCCCCGAAGCCTTCATGGTTTTACGGCGCAGAAATGGACCAGCCACAGCACTCACTGGACCTGGCAACGCCTTATCCAGAAAAAACAACTTTCCGTTCCGAACTGTTTCCTTCACGCGCCGAACGTACTCTTTGATATTGTCTTCTTCTTCTGGGAAATATTCGGATAGTTTCTTGATAAAGTTTTTACGTCCCTTAACGAGATCGTATTTATCCTCGCCAATGACAATGCGGTCGTAGACCTCCCCCATATCGGCCCACTTCAACTGACCGTCGGTGATATCATCAAAGACCCGTCGAACCTCAGCGCGCTCATCATGCACTTCACCAATGTAGTGAACACCAACGTCCCACTCATAACCCTTGCGTTTGAAAACGTGGGTAAATCCGCCAGCAGTGTAGTGGCGCTCCAAAACCAAAACTCGCTTATTTGCGTGCGTGGCCATCAAAGCCGCACTTGTTAAGCCGCCAATACCTGATCCAATGATGATAGCGTCGAATTCGCCGCTGCAACCGTATTGTTTATATGATTTTCCAATTCGCATAGTGGTAAACTTTCTTAAGTGTAAGGTATTTCAAGAACGATTTGAGAGAGTTCGTCGAGGCTTCGCCCCATGAGTAATTTCCCAGACAAATGCAGAGAGACCAGGCCGTGGGTGTTCGCCCAAAGAATATGCGCGACGGTCAACGGATCGCCCTGCATAAACCCCTCTTCCACCGCTTGCTGGGTTGCTTTCACCAGAAATGAAAATCCGCGGCGACTCTGGGTAACCAAGTCAGGATAATTCTGCTCTTCCTCGCGAGGCAGCTGAAACATAATCGTGTACATTTGTGGTTCATCAACCGCGAAACGAATATAGGCTTTTTTCAAATTGAGAAGTCTGCTTTCGGCATCGGTTCCCGCCAAAAATGCTGCCTCTTGCATATCTGCAAAACGCTCAAAAGCATGGGCGCGAACCATCGAAATAATTTCTTCTAGGTTTTCGAAATACCGGTAAGGTGTCATGGCACTGCAACCGAGCTCTTGGGCAATGCCCCGCATGGTCACGGCACTTAAGCCTCCGTCCAAAAACAAAGACGTCGCGCACTGCGCGGCACGACTTCGAAATTCACCAATCTGCTCATTTGATAACGCTGCTCTCGGCATGGCTTTAAATTACACTGTAAATTTTACGGTGTAAACCCTTAAAAACTCCCCTTTCCCGAAAAATGATCCTGAATAATATTCGATGGTTAAGAGACTTCGAGAGGAACACTCAATAAATTCGGGCAGTTCCCACGGCCCTACGCGAGATCGCAGGCGATAAAAGCCGATCTGAGCCGGTCTCGGGAAGGTGTTGAGCGCCCCAATCATTGGAGCCAACGTCTGTCTTCCCCAGCCAGGGCATTGACGCGTGAACCCTCCACCACCATATTGAGGTCTGGAAAATTCACTCAGACTTGTTTGTTGTAGCAGCCCAGTCAATATCGGGCTGACCAGGTCGCAATTGATTGATTGGATAAATTTATGAACGAATTCTTTGCAGCGCTTTCGGCTCTGGAAAAAGTTTACCTTATTTCGGCCACCGCCGGCGGAATCGTTTTTGTGATCATGACGGTTCTCCAATTTCTCGGCGGTGATATGGACATCGATACCGATGTTGATGTCGACTTAGACGTAAGTTCCGGTACAGCCGACGTAAGCTTCAAAGTCATTTCGGTTCATGGCCTCACCGCCTTCTTTATGATCTTTGGCCTCACAGGTTTGGCCATGGTTCGTGACCTCCAAACATCGGCCTTCGAGTCCATCATCGGTGCCAGCATCGCCGGTTCTGCCATCGTGATGTTGCTGAAAAAACTTTTCGACCTATTTATGGGACTGCGCTCCAGCGGCACCTTAAATATGAGCAACGCCGTAGGCGAAGAAGGAAGCGTCTACCTGAGTATACCCGCCACAGGAACGGGCCAAGTCCAGATAGCCATTCAAGGAAGACTCTGCACCATGGAAGCCATCAGCGATGACAATGTTGAAATTGCTACCGGTGCTCGCGTGAAAGTCGTTGAAATCGTCAATGGCAGCGTTTTGAAAGTTCGCACTGTCTAAATTCACCAATCGATAATCTCAATCAGGAAGGGTATAATTATGGATTTTAATTTTCTATTACTCGCCATGCTGGCAGCTGCGTCTGTGCTGGTGGCATTTATCTTGTTTATGGCAAGTCGCTACAAGCGCTGCCCTTCAGATCAAATCCTCGTGGTCTATGGCCGAGTTGGCCAAGACCAAGCATCCAAGTGTATCCATGGTGGTGGTGCGCTTATTTGGCCACTCATTCAGGATTGGGCGTTTTTATCGCTGACTCCGATCACCATGAGCATCCCACTTCGTAATGCCCTATCCCTGCAAAACATCCGTATCCACGTACCAAGTACCTTTACGGTGGGTATCTCAACCAATCCAGTCATCATGCAAAATGCAGCTGAGCGACTTCTAGGATTGGCGCCTGCAGCCATCGAAGAAATGGCCCAAGAAATTATCTTTGGTCAACTTCGTCTCACGGTTGCATCTTTGACCATCGAAGAAATCAACCAAGACCGCGAAAAGTTCTTGGCAGAAATTCGACGTAACGTTGAGCCAGAACTCAATAAGATTGGTCTCTACCTTATCAACGTAAACATCACCGATATTAACGATGAGTCTGACTACATCGAAAGTATTGGTAAGAAGGCCGCGGCAGAAGCTATCAACCGTGCTCAAATCGAAGTTGCCGAGCAGGACAAAGTGGGTGCCATTGGTCAAGCGGAAGCAGTTCGAGAACGTGAAATTCGCGTTAAGGAAAACGAAGCAGAATCTATCAAGGGACAAAAGCAGGCTGAAGCCGACCAACGTATCTTCGTCCAACAGCAGGAAACAACTGCAACCATCGGTGAAGCCGATGCCAACCGAGAAAAAGAAATCAAGG
Source organism: uncultured Bdellovibrionales bacterium (assembly GCA_964652435.1). GTDB lineage: Bacteria > Myxococcota > XYA12-FULL-58-9 > XYA12-FULL-58-9 > JABJBS01 > JABJBS01. The sequence continues at coordinate 6,401 of CAZZDT010000040.1, read as the reverse complement.
TTGCGGAAAATCTTGCTGAAGCCGTTAAGGGTAAAAAGGCAGCAGAAACCGATCAGCGTGTCTTCGTTCAGGACAAAGAAGCAACCGCCATCGCCGGTGAAAACACCGCGAAAGCAGAAATTGCTGAGTCCAACGCCGAGCTCGCTAGCCGAGAAGCTGCGGCACTTCAAAAAGGTGAAGTTGCCAAGCGTGAGGCAGAAGCCAAGATTCAGCAAGCTCAGTACTCAGCTGAACTTGAACGCTTGAAAGCAGCCGAAGTTGTTGTTCAAGAAGTTGAAAAACAAAAAATTGAAATTGATGCCGCTGCAGAAGCAGAGAAAACGCGCGTGGAAGCCAAGGGTCAAGCCGACGCTGTGCTCTTGCGATATGAGGCGGAAGCAAAAGGTATTCAGCAAGTTCTTGAGAGCAAGGCTCAAGGTTACAGCAAGCTGGTAGAGAGCTGTTCCGGAGATGCAAAAGCTGCCGCGACACTCTTGATGATTGAAAAACTTGAAGAGATTGTGGAAACCCAAGTGGAAGCCATTAAGAATCTTAAAATTGATAAGATCACGGTCTGGGATTCAGGCAATGGCAATGGCAACGGAGACAGCAGCACGGCAAACTTCTTGTCGAGCATGGTCAAATCTCTGCCGCCTCTACAAGATATTGCAGGAATGGCAGGCGTTGAATTGCCAGAGTATCTCGGTAAGGTTTCACCGGAGACTATTGCGCCGACGCAGGATGGCGAACTTCCGCCGCCACCGGTTGCAAAATAAAACACTAAAGAAAGCGGGTTCATCACCCGCTTTTTTTTTACGACGACAGGAAGTTTCGAATAACCGCAAGAAAGCCCGCACCATAACGCTCGGCTTTAGCCGGACCAATGCCATGAGCCAACTTCAATTCGTCGGTATTGCGGGGCTTAAGCATCGCCAAATCTCGCAAGGTACGGTCACTGGCCACAACATAAGGTGGAACCCCCTGAATCTTAGCTTGCTCAAGCCGGTATTCACGCAACGCTTCGAAAACGTCTACCGCTTCGCCATGCAAGGTTCCCGCAGAAAGTCGCTCCGAACGCCGAGATGCGCGCTCTTCTTGAGTTTCGTTTCGGTGAATATGACCATGTGATGCCAAAGGTGGAAGCAAAAGGTGTCCAGGGCGCTCCCCTTTCATCACACAAATTCCATCTTCCGTAAGGACCGCCAGTGGGCGATCACCGCCCATGAAGCTGACCCAACCGGCAGTAACGCAGCGGCGCAAAAGCTTCATATTCCATTCTTCTGAATGCTGGCTTAAAATTCCGAAGGTCTTGGTTTCAGACAAACCGGAATTGATAAGGCGTTTTTCTTTTTTACCACTTAAGAGTTGTGCAGCTGCTCGCAGGCCAAATCGTCCATGGACCCTTGCCACACCGCTGAGGGCTTTTCGAACATAAAGCGTTACCTCCTCGCTGCTTTGGTCAGGCTGCTGCTCCAGGGTTAAACATACATCGCATCGGCCACAGCCATCGAGGCTTTCAGCATCATCACCAAAGTAACGCAGGATAGCATCGTGGCGACAGCTTCCGCCCTCTGCCCAGCGCATCAATTCTAAAAAGAGGTTCCACTTATGCTCAACCACCTGGGGAGGTGGTACCTCTCCATCGGTTCCTCGCTCCAAAAGATGCCGTCTAAGGGGCATATCACTGGCAGACATGAGGAGCAGGCCGTAAGCATCCTCTCCATCGCGCCCGGCGCGTCCAACCTCTTGGTAATAGGCTTCCATTGAGCCTGGAGGTGCCAAGTGAATCACCGCGCGAACATCACCGCGGTCGATGCCCATTCCAAAAGCATTGGTGGCCACCACCAACTGAAGTTCACCCGACTTAAAGGAGCGGCTGGTATCTTCCCGAACACGTGAGCCCAGGCCTGCATGATAAGGGGCCGCCCGCCAACCATACTCCTTTAATCGCGCAGCTTCTTCTTCAGTTGCTTTGCGAGTCGGCGCATAAATAATCGCGGTGCCTTTGTCGCTATCAGGATTCTCTAAGGCTTGACGTAAAAGTCTATCCACATGCTTGTGCTTATCTTTTTTGCTGGTGGTATCAGTAGCCCGCAGGGCAAGATTGGGCCGAGCAAATCCTTTGATCAATTGAGGCGTGTCAGAGCCAAGTCCTAAGCGCGCTAGGATTTCATCGCGAACAAATGGGGTGGCGGTAGCAGTGCAAGCTAAAATAGCTGCTTGGGGAACATCCTGTATGAATTCACCAATGCGCATATATTCGGGCCGAAAATCATGACCCCACTCACTGATACAGTGCGCTTCATCAATCGCAATCAGCGGGCAATCTAACTTTTGTACCAAATTGCGAAAACCCGGAAACGTTAATCTCTCCGGCGCAACGTAAACAAGCTTGTACTCTCCGTTGGCCATATTACGCATGCGCTCTCTTGCATCTTCCGAGCTAAGCGTGGACGCCAGGAACGTGGCCGCAATTCCCTTTTCCTCAAGTGACTGGACTTGGTCATGCATCAAAGCAATGAGGGGGGAAATGACAATGGTGGTACCGCTTAAAAGACTGGCCGGTAACTGATAGGTTAAACTTTTCCCGCCGCCGGTCGGCGCCACCAGCAAAAGTTTCTTTTGTTCCAGCAAAGTTTCAACCGCTTCGCGCTGTCCTGGGCGAAAACTGTCGAAGCCAAACCGAGCCAGGCCTGCTTCTAAATCACCGGGACCCATCCGGTTTTGCCTGATATCCAACCCAGCTCTCGAGACCATAATTCTACAAACACTCCCACAATTGATTTCAACCTCTTAACGGCTCCGATAAGAAGGTGCAACTCAACAACTTTTCAACAAATAAACCCATTGTTTACGGGGAAGTAGAAACCACTAACGTTTTCGCGCCCAATTTTTCAATAAAGCCATGCAACCGGATAGGTTAGTGCTAGATTTATGGAGGGGGTCCTAAGGACTTAATCGTCGTGGGTTATCTTACCACGTTAATTAGAATCAGTGCGGCTTGGCGTGGTCCTAATCCGTACGGGGGAGATTTGTAATGAGAAGATTTATTCGAAATAGCCTAGCTGTTTCTACTATCTCAGTTTTGTTCGTACTCATGTCCGGCTGTACCGCCACTGAAGGTGGTGACGAAACCGATGCGGCAGACGCAAGTGATGCAACAGACGCCACAGATGCCACGGACGCAACGGACGCGAGTGATGCAACAGATGCCTCGAGCACCGAGCCGGAATGTGAAGCCGATTCAGACTGCCCCGATGGCACCCAACGCTGTGACAACGGCGAGTGTGTTTCAAAATGCGAAGGTGTCGTTTGCGATGAGTCCATTGGAGAGATTTGCGACCCAACCACCGGCGTTTGCGTAGGCGGTAATGGATGCGAGACCACCGCGGATTGTGCTGAAGGTAAAACCTGTGAAGAAGGTCGCTGCTTGGGTAACCGTTTGTCGGCTTGTAGCTCAAACGATCCTTGCTTAAGCGGTTTAGATTGTATCGAAGGTCCAGTCAGTCTCTGTGTGGCACCTTGTGCCGACACCAGCGCCTGTACGATTTTTGAATACTGCATGACGCCGGATATGGTGCCGATTGCTCCGATGGCAGGATTTACTAACTACTGTTTTCCAAACCTCTGTAACCCAGGTGGTGATGCTTTTGGTGTGTTCCAAGACTCTGCCTACCACGGACCATGCGATGTGGTGGAAGACGGTGATGAAGCCGGCCGCTGTATTGGTCCTATCAGCGAAGACATCCAGGGCATTTGTACCCATATGGGAGGCCAATTGGGATACGGTGAAACCTGTGACCCCAATGCACTGCAAGGCTCAGCAGACACCTGCTTAGATGGATTCTGTGCAGAACCTGTTCTTGGCGGAACATGCTCCCAACTGTGTAACGTAACTGAAGGCGCAACCTGCGAAGTAGGTGCCCTGGGCGCTACCGCATGTCTACCAAGCTTTACAGAAGGCAATGGACTCTGCGTTCCTGGTCTCGCTATGGCTGAACCAGGGGAAAGCTGCACCAGCGATCCAGCAACCGGCCTAAACAACGGCGGTCCTGCCTGTGTAGATGGCTATGTCTGTGTTCCAACGGCGCCAGACAGCGAAGAGAAAGTCTGCGTTGCTTGGTGTAATCCCAATGCAGCCGACGGTGAAGACAATGGATGCTCAGAGACTGATATTTGTTACACCGAAGGGCTTCCAGATGGCACCGGCGTTTGTATTCCAGTTGCCTCAGGCGGTGAAGGTGACGGTGATGCCGACGCAGACGCTGGTGGAGACGAAGGCGACTCCGACAGCTAAATTTTAAGCCAACTCAAACTAAAAACGGGAGCCTAGCTCCCGTTTTTTTTACGTTCATCACGCCTCAAGTTTACCGAGGGTTTTAGTTCTTCTTACGCTGACGGTCGATTTGCTCATCTCGCCAGTTCTCGTAAACAACAAACTTATTTTCATCTAAGAAATCTCGAACTTGAGCGTCTGTTTCATTGCGTCGCATTCGCGTTGCTTTACGAGCTTGGCCCCAAGAAATCTCACCGCTTCGAACTTGGCCCCAAAAGCCGCGAATGGCATCGTTCTCGGAAGTCATCAAGCCATTGAGAGTATCTGAATCGGAACCGCTCAGTTCCAGCATTTCATTAAGAGCTTCAATCTCTTCCTGCATACGATTGTCACGCCGCTCACGGCGCTCATCTCGGCGCTCCTCCCAAGCCGCTGCTTGTTCTTCGCGAATCATGTCTCTTAACTGCTCACTGGCCCGTGGATTACTCAGTACTGTATCAAGTGCAGCATCCACTTCCGGTGCCATGGCTGATTCGGTTTCGTCGTCTCTTCCGGCATCTGAATCATCACCGCCAAAGCGCTCCACTGCTCCCGATGGCCGAAAGGTTTGGCTTCCTTCGAGCCGAGCAATTCGACTTTCCAAAGCAATCAAACGTCCGCGGCCAAGAGGTTTGTCCATAGCCGAGCCCACCGGAGCCTCTGCCCCAGTATCGGTCATTCGGGACTTTTCAATGGTAATGCGCTCTCTTTCTAATGCTTCTTGGATCTCATCAATTCGAAATTGGTGCCACACGAAGAACACCATGTATCCAACTAATAAGACCCACTGAAAATGAGATGTATTCATAGAAGTTCCCGCCTGCAATTTGCTTGCTTTTCCCACACTCCAAAACATCTGGCAATGCAGGAACCGGCGGGAACCCGTCTACGACTATAAAATAAAATCAGTTACCAAAAATTTGCTGGCAATCCGATAAGACCTCACCCGGGTGTGCCCCAGGGCTAAAATCACTGATCTCGTTGTACTCTAGGAGCAGTCGCCCCTGAGCATCCAGCAACACTGTGATTCGAGAGTAAGAACCAAACCATCCGTCGTCAGCTCCGTAACGACTGGCCAAGCTGCCACGAGAGTCATCTTGCCACAGCTCGTACTGAAAACCTTCATCCTCAGCCCATGCTTGCAAGTCTCCTGGAGATGCTGTGCTTACACCTACAATTTGAACGCCCAATGCAGAAAACGCTTCGTATTGGTCACGGTACCCGCAACCTTCGACCGTTCAGCCAGGCGAATCGGCAAGAGGATAAAACCAAAGAACCGTTGGCTGCCCAATCAGATTCGCTTCGGTTCGTTCTGTACCATCTCGGTTTAATGCCACGAACTCGGGCACATCAAGATTGGATGCTGGCAAGGTACCATTGAGATCCATGCCAGAGAGATCAACAACCTCATCGCTGGTGTCGGAAGCATCAGAAGCATCAGAAGCATCAGAAGCATCAGAAGCATCGGAGGCATCAGAGGCATCAGAGGCATCAGAAGCATCTGGAGAATCAGATGCGTCAGAGGAATCAGTAGCATCTGAGCTATCAGATGCGTCGGAAGCATCGGAGGCGTCGGAGACATCGGAGGTGTCAGAAGCATCGCTTTGATCTACACCCTGATTCTCAGACTCGGGTGAGCCCTCGTCAGCTCCACAAGCCGCAAGGCTTATGGATAAAAATAATAGAAACCATCTCACAACAGACCTCCTGGTAAAGTGAGTATTAACGCGGTGTTCCATAGCGGTTGTGTTTCATTCCTACCAGGGACACCGACCATAAATTAACATTCGTTCAGCATGAACCCGCTACTATTTTGGCGGATTTTGGGGCATTTTGTGGCCCAACGGTGCTGATCATTCGCTCCCAATCGATAAATTGAGAAAAAAACTTAATAAAATCAACAGACATTATGCAAACCATCTTTTGTAATACTTTGGCATAACCTCTGCACAGCTATTTACAACCTTCAAACAGAAATGCTCCTCTGCCGGTAGCCGCGATAGATGAGAAAAGAGAGTTGTAAATGCACCTAATCAAACGCCATCGAGATGCACTGTCGAAACCCCGACGACAAGAATCTTTGTGCGGTCATGAACACAACCTACAT
>CAZZDT010000039.1:0-11493 GCA_964652435.1 uncultured Bdellovibrionales bacterium | reverse complement strand
GGAAAACGCGCGAAACTATTTTTGCGCAACATCCTGATACCGAAGAGGCGGTTGAGGCCCAGTACAAAGCGGGCCTGCATTGTTTGTTTCATATTCGAGATATGGAGCAAGCGGTTGAGCATTTCCAAGCAGCTGCCAAAAAGAAGCATCCATATTGGTCGCTGGCTGCCCGAACCTCTTTGGGGATCTGTCTCTTTCATCAGGGACGTGCTCAGAAGGCTCTGTTTGAACTTCGCCGAGTCGGTTTTACGGAAACCCCAAATGACCATTCGGTGACGGCTTTGGCTTTCATGGAAACCATCCATGGTGTTGATGGACAGATGGACGAACTTGGTAGAGTTCGCGCCGAGCGAATCAAACAGCTGCGGGTTTTGATTGATGCAAGCCGCGCAACCAAGGACCAAAACTTGGGTCAGCATCTTTTTTCTTTGGCCACAGCTCTGGTGGATGATGGCGACCTTGATGGTGCCCGGGCTTCACTGGAAGAAGCGAAGGCGTTGGGGCCTGATGTTCTCGGAGCGGAGCTTTACAGCGCAGTTGTCAACGGATTCTAAGTTCTCCTGATTTTCAGATGACTTTCGAACTCGCTCATTCCTAGGTCTTGATGTAGGCTTTTGGCTATGAGTGCTCTGCCTATTTGTGATCGCCCAGTTGGGGCAACGTCCGGTTTTTATGGGCGCACAGGTGAGCTTCGCCGGATCCTCAATTGCATGCAGCGCGGTCAGTCTGTGGCGGTGATTGGAGGACCGCAAGTGGGCAAAACCTCTTTGCTCTATCAAATCCGCCAAAATCAATACGACCTATTCACGCCCATTTATCAAGGAATCAAGACGGTTCCGGTGGTCGTGGATATGCATTCTTTAGGAGGGCGCTCAGCGTTATTGCCGGACCTGATTTGGGCGGGTGTGAGCGGAGCTTTGATGGATTCCCAGATTCGAGGGGGTGCTGGTGCCGTCGAAGTGAAGCTGCCGCAAGGTCGACGACCCGGCCAACTGACCTGGAAAGAGCTTGAAAAAGCGCTGGCAGAAACTTGGGGTGGATTACGAGGTACCCATGCTTGGTGTCATTATGCGCTGCTTATCGACAATGCCGATATGTGTTGTTCAGGAGACTTTATTGAGTGTTTTGAAGCACTCTTTGCCTTAGCTGCTCATGATGAAGATTGGGCACCCCTCAGTTTGATATTTGCTGGAGGCCGTTTATTTCGAGAGTTTATTTTGGATTCGAAAAAGCCTGAATTGAAGAAACTGCAGCATTTGGTGTTGGGGGCTTTGAAGCAGGATGAAGCCAATGCCATGGTTCGAGCCATGTTGCCTGAATCGAACGCGAGGCTTCTTAAAGAGATCTCTTATTTAACTGGTAATCATCCCTATTTGCTCAATGTGTTGTTGGATGAAATCATTGAATACAATTTAGTTCGCAATTTGAGAGCCGCAGCTGACAATGCTTCCATGCGCTTAGAACCTATTTTTGAGAGGCTCTGGTCGGCATTCGATAGGGGCCGAGGTGTTAACTATCGAGGCTCTTACGCCGCACCAGAGCACGCCTTGATGCAGGTGCTCATGGAAATGGGCGAATACGGGTGTACGTCGAAGCAGGCAGAGAGAGAAGTTGGGCTGCGTCCCCTCAAGGAGTTTGCCGACTTTCTCGTGTCCTGTGCTGTGGTTGAGAGAAACATGCGCGATAACCAGTACGTTCTACAGGCGAAAAACATGCTGTGGAACGACTGGTATCGTCAGCGAATTTCTCGTTAGCCGTCACATCTTAAGGCTTGCTCGATGGCCGGGATCAACGTGCGTCGGATCACTTGCTGCATGGAGCGTTCTTCTCGGGCAGCGAGCTGGCGAATCAACTCAATTTGGTAGTCGTTCAAACGCAAGTTAAGGCCGGTGGTTGGTTTGGCCGCTGGGTCATGAACCGGTGTGGTGTTGCATTGTCCCGTGGGTATGGCCACCTGCGCTGATGGTTCAACCGTTGCAACGGCTTCTGGTTGTACACTTTGGCTTGGTGGTTCCACGGCCACAAGATGCGGCTTGGCCGGTTGCTCCGGCTTTGGATCAACCTCATGAGTCATAAGTGCGCTGAATTCTTCTGCGGTAAGATAACTGGACATATTGATTCCCCTCCAAAAGGTCCAACTTAAGGCTAGTCTGGAATCTCTAATTCACCAAAAAAGCCGCAACCAGAGTGATCCTGGCCTGGTACCAGTGTGCTACTACTTTGATAATCGTTGAAATAATTAAAGTTTTTCGGGATTCCCGTCGATGGTGGGTTGGAGAGGTGCCCATGTCTAACGAGATATTAAAGATTCAGCCGGATACTTTAAAAGAGTTTGATGTACTTTGGGAGGCTTGCGCTGGTGGGCCCGACGCATCGGTTCAAGGTTTCCATTCTCAACCTTCATTTTTATCGGTTCCTCGCTCGCCGCGTCGCCTTCGCATTGAAGATTTTCAGGATTGGCTTTTGCCCTGAGTGGATCGATTTGCGACAAATTGACAATTTGTCACAGCCCTTGCGATCATCTTTTGTCAGGTTGACAATATGTCCAAAGAACCTGCTCTAAGTTATTAAAATCCCTTAAAAATTAGCACTTTTTGCCCCTTGTAATTGTGGATCGAATCTTGCATTTACCGCTGGGAGTCTTGAATTGGAATGTCCTGGAATAGGCAGAGCCGGTTTTGGGTTCCAAGAGGCACCGAGATGGGCTCGGTGGCCAAGGTTTAAAAAGGAAGTAGCGTCATGGTGACGGCACGCATTGCAGCCTATTTGAAGAACAACGGCTGGGTATTGAACCTGGTGTTCATTGCGCTTGGCTCCTATTTTGTGGGTGGCGCGGTCAACGCGGTGGTGGCCGAAGAAATTCGACTTCTTCCTAATGCCGATCAAAATGCTGCCAACAGCTCAAGACCCAGCAAAGGGTTAAGCTCTCGCAAGGCTGCTTTCACGTCCATGGCCGAGCGCAACATCATGGCACTTCAGCGCGAAAACCTCCAACCCGTTGCCGATACCGTTGAAGAATCCACCGCAAGTGAAGCCGGTGAATTTGATGAGAGTGAAGTTAAAAGCTGCAGCCTTCCGATATCTGTTCGAGCCACCTTGGTTTCGGATAATCCTGAGTGGTCCATCGCCATGATTTACAACAACTCATCTCGCGATGTGGAAGCTTACAGCATTCGCCCCGGTAACAATCAGGTGGTTGATGACGCTGAGCTGGTTGAAGTTCGAAGCCGTGAAATTATTGTGAGACGGGCCAGCCACTACGAGCGATGTCTCGCTGATGCTGAGTCCAATGGAAAGGGCCGAAGAGAAACACCCCGCGCGTCAAAGCGTTCAAACAAGACGGTGAAGGATGACGATGGCGACCGCAGCAAAGGTGTGACGAAGGTTTCAGAAACGGATTACAACATCGAAGGTTCTGAGATTGACCGCGTGTTGAATAACCTCAGCGAGGTCGCCACGAAGGCTCGTATTGTTCCAAGCTTCAAAAACGGGAAGCCCAATGGCTTTAAACTTTTTAGCATTAAGCCCGGCAGCATTTATTCCAAAATAGGCCTGCGCAACGGCGACGTCATCCAAAGTGTAAATGGACATGAAATGAACAGTCCGGACAAAGCTTTGGAGATTTATCAAAAGCTTAAAGACAGCTCGAGCATCACCGTTGATATCCAGCGCCGTGGTCGGGCCATGACCATGAATTACTCGATTGGACGTTAAATCGTGCATGACTCTATTCGCATATTGCTGTGCTTAGGCGCGTTGACGGGTTTGGGCAGTGAGTGGACTGACCGCGAACCGGCATCTGCGCCCAATCAGCAGCCAGTGGTCCTTAGCTCTGTGGACACCACTGTGCAAACACTGCGAAGCGATTACCGTTTGCCGGTTTTACCATTGGTCGAAGTACCGGTGGATTTGCAAAAGCCACCTGTGGCACCGCAACGGGTGCCTGTTCAAAAATCTTCAAAAAGAGTGACGAAGACTTGTCCTCTTGAAGTTCGCGCCATTGTTGAAGCAGAGACAGCGGCCGATTCTTTCGCGATGCTTTCAGTGGATGGGGACACGCGCCTCGTTCATTTAGAACAAGTTTTGAATACGCCTGCCGGGAGCTTTGTGCTCGGGGCAATACAACCGAGTGGTGTGGTTCTTCATAAGGGGAACCAGAAGATTCGCTGCTCGTTGGTACGATGAGAGAGGTAGTGGGATGTTGAATACGCCACGTTTGGTGATGTTTGTTGTTGTGTCGATGCTTTCGACAACACATGTAATGGCTGGTGACACGTCTTCGCAGACGGCCAATTGGGTTGCTCAGTCTGACGATGATGAAGATGGCAAAAAGAAGGCTCGCGATAAGGTGAACCTTGGGCGTCAGTTGATGAAAACACGCTCCATGCCTAAGTCATTTCCAAAGTCGAATCGTTCTCGAGTTGGCACATCTGCCAATATGAAGCGTACGGCTGAGGCGGCCGCAGCGGCGAGTCGGGCCGCGGTCAAAGAAGAGAAGAAACGCGCCGAGCCTAAGGCATCAAGCAAGTCTTCTCGTTCAAGCCGTGCCTCTTCTAGTAAAGATGTTTCCTCGGACATCGATTACAAAGCGCGCGCTAAAAAGGGCCGCTTTTCTTTTGAGTTCTCAAAAGCTGAGATCATGGACATCGTTAAAGCCATTTCGGACATGACCCGAAAGAACTTCATCATTCCTGAGAAACTCAAGAGTCAGAAGATTACGATTTTATCACCTACTAAGATTACAGCTAACGAAGCCTATCAGGTGTTTTTATCAGCGCTGAGCATCAACGGCATCACCGTTGTGAAGACTGGAAAGTTTTATAAACTGATCGAATCCAAAAACGCGGTGAAAAAGCCCATTCCAACCTGTGTTGGACCAGATGACGTTTGCCCTTCTTACAGTGAGCAAATGGTAACGTTGTTGATCAGCTTATCTCATACAGAAGCCAATCAGATCAGCAGCGTGCTTAAATCCCTTGTTTCAAAAGAAGGTGAACTCACTGTTTTTCAACCGAGCAATGCGATTATTCTGAGCGAGTATGCCCCAAACATCGCGCGTATTAAGCGAATTATCAAAGCGTTAGACCAGCCTGGCTTTGATGATGAGTTAAGAATTGTTCAAATTGAATACGCCACAGCTCAAGAAGTTGCAGATAAGATTACGCAGGTTTTTGATGTTTCTGGCGGCGGCGGCAGCAGCAAATCCAAGAGCTCTCGAAAGACTTCATCCAAGAGTAAGGTTAAATCAAGCAGCTCCAATGATGAAGCATCGGTGCAAATTTCTAAAATCATTGCAGATGAACGAACCAATCAGATCATCATTAAAGCCAATAAGCGTAGCTTTGAGGCTATCCGGCGTTTGATTTCGAAGCTTGATGTGCCGATTTCAGAAGCTGAGCAGGGTCGTATTCATGTTTATTATCTTGAAAATGCAAAAGCGGAAGACCTTGCATCAACTCTATCGAGTTTGACTCAGGGTTCTTCTTCGAAGTCACGAGGTAAAAAAGGTAAAGCTGCATCGGGGCCTGAAAGTGCTCAGCTCTTTGAAGGTGAAATTAAGATCACAGCCGATAAGAGCACCAACAGCTTGATTGTTGTGGCCAGTGCCCATGACTACCGCGCATTGAAGAAATTGATCGAGCGTCTCGATACAGTTCGCCCTCAGGTTTATATCGAAGCGGCCATCATGGAAGTAACCGATGACAATGCGAATGATGTTGGTGTTCATTGGCACTCCCCGGTTCAATTTGGTGCGGATGATTTAGGCGGTTATGGTGAAGGCGCACTTGGGTTCGTGCAAAGTGGTGCTTGGAGCAATGCAGCCGCAGACGGTCCTTTTAAAGGACTCAGCCCAACCATCAGCCCAACCGGTCTTATCAATGCAGCCGGTGGCTCCATCGCTGGTATTGGCGGTCAGACCATAACTGTTGGTGGTTTTGAAATTCCAAGTTTTGGCTTGTTGCTGAAATGGATGGAAACGCAGAGTAACGCACAGGTTCTTTCAACTCCTCATATTTTAACGATGGATAACGAAGAGGCCGTTATTGAAATTGGTAGAAAAGTGCCTTTCGACCGCGGTGGTGCGGGGATTTCTAATTTACTACAGCAAGCAGGAACAACCAGCGGTGTTGGCGGCCTGGGTGGTCTCGGCAGCCTTGGCGCTCTTGGCGGTCTTGGTACTTCGGTTGAACGTATTGATGTATCCATGAAGTTGTCGATTACGCCTCAGATCAATGAGCGAAACCGAATTCGCTTAGAAGTTGATCAAAGCATCGAAGATATCACGGGTGAAGATTCGGCCGGCAGACCCCTTACTGCCAACCGTGCTCTTAAAAATGTGATCGTGGTTGAAGATCAACAGACCATCGTTCTGGGTGGCTTGATTCGGGACAATATTAGAGAGCAAGAAAACAAGGTTCCGCTTTTGGGAGATTTGCCAATTATTGGTTGGCTTTTCAAAACCCGAAACAAGACTGTTGAAAAAGTGAATCTACTTTTGGTTTTGACCCCATATATTATCCGCGGCCGAGATGACTTTCAGAATATTCTTGAGCGAAAAATGAAAGAGCATGAAGAATTCACGGCTGACTATTACGGTCGTCAAAAGCAATACCGAGCGCATATTGATTACCGACGCAAAGTTGGGCCTTTGGCTAAGCTTGGCCATGTTGTCGAGCGCGAACAAACTCGGATTGAAAATGGCGGTGACGGTGGTTCCGAGCAAGTTTTGGTTCAGCCAGAGAACGCAACAGAGCCCGCCACTGAAACGAAGTTTCAAAGCTTAAGCGGTGAAGAGGCGGAAGAAGAAAGAGCTGACGCGCCTGAAGTTGAAGCCAAAGAAGAAGAAGCCGAGGAGTAATCCGGATGGACGTTCAGGAAAAGACTGAGGTAGATGTGCCGGTACCTTCGGCCCGCTTTTCTGAGCGGCGCCTTGGAGAGCTCTTATGTGCTCAGGGCGTGCTCAATGAAACGGATTTAGATGCAGCGCTAGAAGTGCAGGTAGAGCGCGGTGGTCTTCTGGGAGAAATCCTCGTAGGCCAGCGAACGATTACCGAAAGGCAGCTTCTTGCAGCATTGGGCGAGCAACTCGATATTCCACTTTTGGAATCCATCGATGATGCCAACGTACCCGATGACCTCATCGCACCTCTACCCATTAACTTTGCCAAGCAATTTAAGCTTTTGCCCATTGCCCAAAAAGACGATGGAACGGTTGTGGTGGCGACGTCTGAGCCATTGGCAGTGGCCGCACTTGATGACTTGGCGACTTTGATCGACGCGTCCATTGAGTTAACGCTTTCTACTTCTGATGAAATTGTTCAGGCAATCAACCAGGTCTATGACCGCGGTACGGCCCACGCGGCGGCCGCGATGGAAGATCTGGAAGACGAAGACCTCGATACTTTCGCCCAAGATTTTGAAGAAGCGGTAGACCTTCTCGACTCTGAAGATGAAGCTCCGATTATTCGTTTGGTGAACTCTTTGATTTCGCAAGCGATCAAAGAGCACGCATCGGATATTCATATTGAGCCCGGTGAGCGAGATTTGGTGGTGCGTTTTCGCATCGACGGGATTCTCTACGAAAAGATTCGACCGCCAAAACGCTTGCAGGCCAGTATCATCAGCCGGATTAAGATTCAGGCAGAACTGAACATTGCTGAAAAACGCTTGCCGCAAGATGGTCGAATTCGAATCAAGATGGCTGGTAAAGACGTTGATATTCGTGTGGCAACCGTTCCCACGGCTTACGGCGAACGTATCACCATGCGTCTTTTGGACCGGTCTTCTATTTTATTGGACCTTACGGATTTAGGTTTCACACCGGATACCCACGCCACCATGAGCGGCTTGATTAAAAAGAGCCACGGAATCATCTTGGTAACGGGGCCAACCGGTAGTGGTAAAACAACCACACTTTATGCTTGTCTGAGTGCAATCAATCGTCCTGACTTAAATATTCTAACCATCGAAGACCCGGTGGAATATCAACTTAACGGTGTGAGTCAGACGCAGGTTCAATCTAAAATTGATTTAACCTTCGCCAGTGGACTGCGGTCGTTTTTACGACATGATCCCGATGTTATTATGGTGGGTGAGATTCGAGATTTGGAAACCGCTGAAATTGCGATTCAAGCGGCACTTACCGGTCACTTGGTACTTTCTACCATTCACACCAACGATGCGCCCGGCGCGATTACGCGTTTGGTCGATATGGGTGTTGAGCCGTTTCTCGTTGCATCTTCGGTGATTGGTATTTTGGCTCAGCGCCTCGTACGAACACTCTGCCCTGACTGCAAAGTGGAATACGAAGCTTCGGAAGAAGAGATTCTTGAGCTTGGCTTGAGCCCCGAGCGTGTTGGACCGAACCCTAAATTCTGGCGCGGCGAGGGATGCCCGAGCTGTCTTGGAACAGGTTACCAAGGCCGATTGGGGATCTACGAATTGATGACGCCTACCGATGAAGTCCGTCAGTTGATTTTGCAGAATGTTGACTCCAACACCATCAAGCAAAAAGCGAAAACTCAAGGTATGCGTACCTTGCGTGATGATGGTGCTCAGAAGGTTTTGGCGGGGATTACGTCCAGTGCTGAAGTCCTGCGTGTGACGACAGAAGGTTAACTTAAGGCATGCCAGTATACGCATACAAAGGAATGGATTCTTCGGGTAAGTCCACCAGTGGCACCCGAGAAGCTGAGAACCCGAAAGCCATCAAGCAGCTTTTACGCCGCGATGGAATCTTTTTGACTGAGCTGAAAGAATCGGGTCCTCGAGCCAAGAAAAAAGCAGACGGTGGCAGCAGCTTTCAGGTGAAGCTTTTCAGTGAGAAGGTTTCCACTGAGGACCTTGCGGTGTCTACCCGCCAGCTTTCAACCTTGGTTGGAGCGGGTATTTCATTGGTTGAGTCTTTAACTGCCTTGATTGACCAAGTTGAAAACCAAACTCTTAAAGGCGTTTGGGCCGCGGTTAAACAGCGCGTAAATGAAGGTGCTCCCTTGGCCGAAGCATTGGCCGAACACCCGAAAATTTTTACGGGGCTCTACATCAGTATGGTGCGTGCGGGTGAAACTTCGGGCGCACTGGATGTCGTCTTGGACCGGCTTGCAGATTTTACGGAAAGCCAGGCGGAGCTGCGGTCAAAGCTTGTGGGTACACTTGTTTATCCAGTGATTATGCTTTTGATGGCATTGGGCGTCACCAGCATGCTCTTTGTTTTCGTTATTCCAAAGATTACCAAGATTTTTGAATCGCAAAAGATGGCGCTTCCTTTGCCCACAAAATTTCTGATTTTTGTGAGTAAGGTCATGATTGATTACTGGCTGGTGATTGCGCTGGTGATTGGTCTCGTTATCTATTTTGGTCGTAAATACATTCGAACCGAAAAGGGCCGGCCCAAGTGGGATCACTTCCTGCTAACGGTTCCTGTGTTTGGACCCCTTATCCGCATGGTGGCGATTTCCAGATTTTGCAAAACCCTTGGAACATTGATGGCCAGTGGAGTCCCGCTTTTAACGGCCTTCGACATTGTTAAAAACGTTGTGCAGAACACAGTTCTATTGGAGGTTATCGAAACCGCCAGGGATTGCGTGAAGGAAGGTGACAGCATCGCTGCGCCGTTAAAACGGTCAGGGCATTTCCCACCAATTGTGACCCACATGATTGGCATTGGTGAAAAGTCCGGTCAGCTCGAGCCCATGCTCAACAACGTTGCCCAAAGTTACGAAGTACAAATCGATTCCCGTCTGCGGGCGATGACGAGCCTATTGGAGCCGCTCATCATCGTCATGATGGGTGTAGTGGTAGCAAGCATTGTCTTCGCTATCTTAATGCCAATTCTACAAATGAGTTCAGCCATTTAGGCTAAAGGACAAAACAATGCAGGAATTAAACATGTGCGAAGAATCGCAAAATGAAGTTATTGAAACTGTTGAAGTACAGGACGCAGCATTTAAAAAGATTACGCGCCGTGCCCAACAAGGGATGACCTTGATTGAAATCATGGTTGTTATTGCCATCATCGGCCTGATCGCTGGTGTTGTCGGTGTTCAGGTATTCGGTCGTCTTGAAGATGCGCAGGTTGAAACCAGCAAGACACAGATCAAACAGATTTCAGATGCTTTGGAACTCTACCGATTAAGTTTTCGCAACTACCCATCTACTGCAGAGGGCCTAACGGCTTTGACTGCACCGAAGGGCAATGTTCAGCCATTCATGACTTCAATTCCTGAAGATGCATGGGGCAATGACTTTGTTTATATCTACCCCGGCACGCAAAACCCGGGCGGGTTTGATCTGATGAGTTACGGTAAAGACGGCGTTCAAGGTGGCGGCGATGATATCGGTAACTGGAAGTCAGCTGAGCAGTAATTCTCAATGGCTCGGCAATCATCGGTACATACTCGCCAAGCGAGTTACGGCTTTACGTTGGTGGAAGCAACCATCACCATAGCTATTATTGCCATGATTGCCGCCGTAGCCATTCCAAGCATCGGCAATGTGACTCGGTTATCGCTGCGAAAGTCGTCTATGATGCTCGCTGCCATGGTCCAGGGCACGTACGACGAGGCTGCCCTAACCGGTGAGACGCATCGGTTGGTGTTTAACATTGCTGAAAATACCATCCGGGTTCAGCGCTCCGCCACCACCTTTAGACTCACGCCGGGAACCAATGCTTTGGTTGCCGCCACTAAAGCGCCCACAACGATGGGTTCGGGGCTTGAAGCCATGATGGCCGGCGTGAATCTTGAAGAGGGTTGGGACGAGCCAGATACGGACGATGCTGAAGAGGGTTCGGGCGCTGCAGCTGCACTCTTTGGAATTGGTGGTTTGCAAAACAGTAAGGGCGCCGAAAGCTTTCAAGATACAGATAAATCTTTAGAGCTTGAGGAAGGCGTTCGGATTCTCGACGTATGGATCGAGGGCAACGATACGCCGGTGGCTGAGGGAGAAGCATCCCTCATCTTTTTTCCACATGGCTACACCCAAGATGCGATGGTTCATTTAGAAGATAAAGATTCGCGCGTGTTTACCATCAAGGTTTGGTCTTTGACGGGCCGAGCCGAAGTTCTTGATGGTTACGTCGAGGGTGACAAGTCATGAACCGTCTGAGATCTGATAGTCGCGGCTTTACACTTCTAGAAGTGGTGATTGCTCTTGGCATTCTTGCCATGAGTTTAACCGTGCTTCTTGAATCCCAGGCATCCAGTGTGAACAGCGCTGGACGTTCAAGAGATCTAACCATTGCTTCGCTTTTGGCTCGCTCCAAGATGATCGATATCGAAGCTACGCTCATTGAAGATGGCTTTGTCGTGGGCGACCTCGAGGAAGAGGGCGATTTCGGCGATGAAGGTTACGAATACGTCAAATACAAAAGCCGCGTAAGTGAAGTTGAACTCGACCTTTCTGGGTTGGCGAGTATGTGCGCAGGTTTTACGCCCGAGGGCATGGACCCCGAAGAAGCAGCCGCCGATTGCGAGTCGATGCTTGGCGGTGTTG
>CAZZDT010000038.1:0-11515 GCA_964652435.1 uncultured Bdellovibrionales bacterium | reverse complement strand
TTATGGAGTCCGCAAGCCCCACGGAAGCTATGGCAAAAATGAAACAAGAGCATGTCGATGTGGTATTGATCGACTACCATATGCAAGACGTGAACGGCCTAGCTCTCGCTGCTCAGCTGCGTAAAGAGCGACCAGACGATCTATCTGTGGCTCTGGTCACCGCCAACAAGCAAGACAAGATCAAAGCAAAGTCGGAAGATCTTGGTATCTTCTTCATTGGTAAACCGGTCACAGAGGAGTCCTTGGCGGCCTTTCTGGAAACGGTACCGTGCTAGAACGGGCTCGGCTGGATAAGGTTCACGAGAAGATCTTGGAAGAGATTTTCCTCCTGGGTACCCATACTGGACTGCACTGGCTCAAATCCTTGGCCGGTGACGGAGTCAGTGGGTCGGTAAGCGCTCCCACTCTTTATCCCTCGGGAGTTATCCCTCTTCTCGTTACCGAGAGTGAAGACGAAAAATTAACACTTCTTGAACAGGTGTTCGATGGTGAAGTGAAGGGACGATTCGGCGCTGTTCTCTCAGAGGGATCCGGAACCAATCTGGCTCGATATCTGCTCGAAAAAGAGGGTTTGCCTCCGGAAATGTTAAATGAAATCAGGGATGATGTCCTCTGCGAGGCAGGTAACGTCATTCTTAATGGTTTTGTGGCCACATTGGCCGACGCATTGCACGTGGATCTCGATAGCAAAACGCCAACGATGCAGGATCTTCCCCGTCACGAATGGATGTCAGACCAAGACGGCGAAGTAGAACTCTTTTCCGCCGGCGCACAGATTCTCTCCGAAGACAAAAGCCTAAACGAAAACTTGGTATTTATCGTCGAGATCATACCGACCAAAAATTTGAGTACACTGCTCGATAAAGCAATCCCTTTGCCAGAAACTGGCCCCAGTCCAGGCAGCTAGTCATTGCGCCTGGCCAAAATACTGGATTTATCAATTGCCTCCGGCTAGTCTTTAATTCGCTCAACTAAGAAAAGAGTCTACAATACCAATGTCGATTCCAGATGTATCGAATCCAGCTCTCCGTGTTCTGATTTTGCAATGCAGGGACACCGATGATCCCATGGCCGGTCACGAAATCACGTGCATCAAGAAGAAGTTTCAAAATACGCCGAATCAAGTCACCGTGCACAATGTTGTGGCTTCCGCACCCCAAGAAACTTTGCTGGCCACAGACGCAATCATCATCGGTGGCTCGGGTGCTTACAGCGTTCACGCTGAAAATTGCCAAGAATGGGTTGGACCCACCTGTAAATTTATTGAGCAAGCATTAAAACGAGAAGTACCTGGGTTTGGGATTTGCTTTGGACATCAGCTCTTGGGCAGAGTCTTGGGGTCGGAAGTTGTGACCAGCAGCGAGCATACAGAAATAGGCACCGTAGAACTCGACCTCACTCAACTTGGTATCGATGACCCAGTGTTCGGGAAATTGCCCAATCGGTTTACCGCTCAGACCGGACACAGCGACCACGTTCAAACCATTCCCAACGGAACCCTCTTGATGGCTCAGGGCGATCTTGTGCAAACTCAAGCCTTCCGAATTGAAGGCACAGACTTCTACAGCACACAATTTCACCCCGACATGACCGGTGCCCAAGCCAGAGAGCGCTACATCGCCTACCATCATAAACTTCAAGCGGTCACACCCAAAGCTACCGTCGAGGAAGCAGAAAAGTTTGAGCTTGATGGAGATGATGCATGCACCTTACTCGGTAACTTCATCGAACACGTTGCTGAAAAGAGCACGCCAACATAATCTCCGGTCATGCAATCCATTGTCCCCATTCTTCTAGCCAGCCTACTCGCACTCGCTGGCGTGACAGGACTTTCACCCGATATCCTTGACCAGTACGTCGATCCCACTCTTTGGGCGATCTGGATTCCTTTACGCTTCGGCCCCCTGCTCCTCGCTTTTGTCTACCTTGCCATTTTGAGGCGAAGGCAAAGTCCTTTGATGGACGCCTTTTTTATTCTGCCTGCCATCATCACCTGCCTATTTTTAGAATACCTAAGCCTTGCGCCTCAGATACCTTGGCTGATTGGCCTTCCGCTCTCTTACCAAGCCTGGGCACCTCTTCTATGGCTCGGTGTCACCGCCAGCCTCTGTGCCAGTTATCTTCGCAGCTCAGCCGAGACCACCCAGCCTTTGGACTATGCCCGCCGCTCACTTTTGAGCCTGACCGTCCTTTGTCTCATCGGGATTTGGCTTCTCCCTACTATGGGCGACACCCTGCTGGCACGCTCAGAGCGCTGGATTGAAGCCTTTCAAGTCAATCGACTTCAAGATGGCTTCCCTTATCAATCAGAGATCACCTTTTGGCTTGAAACCGGTGGCATTGCTTTGGCTCTGCTTTTGTTTCTCGTTCAAACAGCATTCTTCAGACGCTCAAAGACACAACATCGAGTAGCGCTGCTCGTCACCCTCTGCGGCATTTTATTCTGGTCGGGGCTCCGGTCTTACGACGGTCATGACAGCTTCGCGTTACTCACGTTAAATATTCGTGAGAGCTTGGTCTTTACCATGACGTCCATCATTGCTGCCCGTACCGCTGGCTTCGCACTGCTCTATTGGCATCTGCCCATTCCTAACCGTCCCCTCCACCATCCTCCATCCATTCGCACCGAATTACTGGCCGCTCGAATGCGGTACGCCGAGCCAAGAGTCGAAAAGCCCGCCCTTCGTAAAGGTGTAAAACGCCTGGTGGACCGCTGCCATCGAGCTCTTGAAAAGGAAGCAAAAGCGAAGGGTGTCTCACCGGCGATTTGGATTCCCCATCGATTGGAGGCTGGCATTGAGAGCAGCAGTCCTTGCCCCGCACATCCACCGGAGGGACTGAGTCAAGCGCGGGCCTTGGACCACTACCTCGCTCGAGGCCGTAGGTTGGAGGTTATTTTTTGCACTTGGATTCTGCTCCTGGGTCTGGGCTGGTCTGAATGGAGGGCCAACACCCCTTACCTGCCCCCTTCCATTGCGAATCATTCCATCTTCAATGCAGAGCATCTATGGCGCTCAGGCCTCAGAACTGGATTGATAAACCGTCTGCCACCGCAGACCTCACCGCAAAAGTTAGCAAAGAATCTAGCAGCTCAAATGCAACAGGATGTCATTTGGAAACTGCAACAAATCGAAGACAATACCGGGATCTCCAACCCAGAAACCATTTTCCAAACCCTCTCAAAGTGCGGGGAACAACAGACCGTTGAGCGTCCGCTCGACTGTCAAAACACTCATCTTTTGGAACCCCTCATTCTCACCGTGCTCGACACACTTGAAGAAGCTGAAAAAACTCACATCAAAGAATTGTCATCCACTTTCAGGGCCCCACAGATCATCCGAGATCTTTTACCCAATCATCCTGATGTTTCTGCTTTAGAAATTAGTAAGATCATGGCTGGGCAATTGGCCGCCTTCGACGAACGGTTCATGGCACGAACTGCTCTCTTTGCTATGGTTCTCGCTGCGCACGAAGCTCCGAAAAGTAAACACGGCCGCGCCGCAAACCTGGCTCTGAACCTACTCGCCCCACCGGATGTTCTCTTAAGCAGGCTCAACGAGGATACCCGCAGACTCTCGGCCAGAGCTTTAGGCTTGTACACAGTGATTTTCGGAAGTCCGCCCTATTACCGGGGCCAAGAAAACTCGGAGCCTAACGAGCAAAAAGGCGCTCAGGATCCTTAAATGTTTTAAACTCCAGTGCATTGCCACTGGGGTCCACGAGAAAGAATGTCCCTTGCTCTCCTGGCTCACCGACAAAACGCGTCTTCGGGGCAATAAGAAACTCGGTTTTCTTTTCAACCAATCGGGCACTCAACTTTTGCCAGTCGTTCCAAGGTAAAACCACCCCAAAGTGTCGAGCCGGCACCTTATCGCCATCCACGGGATTTGTAGCAATCTCGTCTGCATCGTCCTCATCTACCAGATGAACTGAAACCTGATGACCGAAAAAGTTGAAGTCGATCCACCGGGGAGCACTTCTGCCCACCCTACATCCCAAAAAGTCGACATAAAACAATCGTGTAGCCTCCAAATCACGGACAGGAATCGCTAAGTGAAAGGGCTGTAATTGGGTAAAAGCCTCTAAATCCATCGTCATCTCCTCATGCAAGAGCCCCATACCAAACAACCATCGCCAGAGTGAAGGTCAACTCTCCATGAAATAATTTCCCTCACAAGAGCTTGTGCGATATTTTCCAGGGTATTGAGAGCTTGATGAATTGATTGGGAGCGGGCTTCAAGTGACAGATTCAACAAAGCATGGATCGCTTAGCGCGATATTCTTTCTGTCCTATTTTATCCGGACCTTTGTAACCTGCGTTGCCCTCGAGAAGATTATTCA
This sequence comes from uncultured Bdellovibrionales bacterium, assembly GCA_964652435.1. GTDB lineage: Bacteria > Myxococcota > XYA12-FULL-58-9 > XYA12-FULL-58-9 > JABJBS01 > JABJBS01. The sequence goes on along the minus strand of CAZZDT010000038.1, from coordinate 7,174 downwards.
TGGCTTTGGAGTGGATCAGCTCCCACTGCATTATGCCCTTGCATGCGCTGTGACCCTCTTAAGTTCTTGGGCGCTGGTTATTACACCCCGAATTGGGCCACGCTTTGCGTTCACTCTTGTCCACGTAGGATTACTGCTGGCAGGAATCGGCTTCTTTAGCATTCAAGATCCTTTGCTCCAAAGTCAGCTCATATTTTACAGCGCCATCGGATTTGGGCTGCTGGTCTATGTAACCAACTGGCATCTGGCTTCGTTTGCCGTCAGCCCTTTTCAAGCTCCAAGGATATTCAAAAGGCTCGGCAAACTGAACTTCACGGGAATCGTGTTGGGCGCAATCTTGGCGATGAACACAGGCGATGAGAAACTAGCGGACGCTATTCCCCTCATCTGGATATCCGTCGAAGCGGCCCTCTTGGTACTCGGCCTTATCAGTGGAAAAACACTTAAGACGGGTTTAGAGCCTCACCAACTCAATATCCTTACCCCGCTGAGAACCACCCTACAAACTGCATCTAAAAACTATCTCTTTTTGAGAAAGCTCATCCTCTGGTTATGTTGCTGGGGCTTCGTTTACACCATGCTACAGGTGATGGTGGCCGAGCAATTTGCAGCACGCTCTGCTGAACTCGCTCAACTCTATGGAGCACTTATTCTTGGCTCCATTGCTCTTAGCTATTTTTGCTCAAGCTTTCTTTATCCAGCCATCGTTCGCTGGTACCGGCTGGGGAATATTCTCACAGTATGCTCAGTATTCGCGGCGATACTTATTGTGGGTTACATCAGCTTTCCCATTTTCACATTGGCAGCACTGATCTTTATTTGCTTTGAAATGCTCAACAACAGCGTCAAAGCTCCAGCCATTGATGAACAACTCAATCTATACCCGGGTCGTCACCGTTACCACTTTCGTCTCTTACTGGAGGTCGCCACACCAGCCTTAGGTGGAATTCTAGTCTCAGCCATCTACTTCCTGCCTCTTTGGGCAACAATAGCGGCGGTATGCGTTGTGATTCTGCTGTCCATAGGCTTGTCGCGCGGTGCAGGCAAAGCATTCAACGAAGAAGTTATGCGGCTTCTCGTCAGTGAAGATGAACAAGAACGACGAAACGCGATCGACCTTTACGACCACCTTGAACAACAAGACGACTACGAGAGATTTCTCCAAGAACTCATCGAAGGAACAGACCTCTCGACCAACATTAATATTCTTAGAACCTTTGCGTCGCTTAAAACACACAAACCACTGCCCGAAATTCTGGATATGCTGGAACCAGATATGGACAACTCCCTACGTATCGCGGTTCTTCGCTACATTGATGAACTCGACTTCGAAAAATTTGATCCCTTTCTGCATTACCGCACTCTGGAAGTCCTGAAAGATATATGCCTGCACTGCAATTCCAATGTCTCACGAGCTATGGCTATCAAGACATTCGTTCAGCGAGCGTCACCTGAGATTTCCGTAAGCTTTGTGATTGATGAACTCAATTCCGAAGATGACCGGGTCGTGGCTAATGCTATCGACGGGCTTAGTCACCTTCATTACCCAGGTGTGGTTCATCTCTTGCAGCCTTACCTCAAGCACGAAACACCAAGGATTCGTGCCAACGCAATTGTAGCGTTGTGGAAATATCCTAAATCTCGTTTTCGTGTACGGGCAGCTATCACCAGTATGCTTTATTCTGAGGACCTCAAGAATACGGTCAGCGCGATCTACGCCGCCGGAAAAGTCAAAGACAATAACTATGTAAACTTCATCAAGGAACAACTGCCTACTGAAGACCCTGGTCTGCAACGTATTATCTTGATCGCTCTGCTCAACCTGGGTGAAACGCACTACATTCCCCAAGTGGTTGACCTCATGATTGGCGAAAATGAAGCGCAAGGGATCAACACTTGTTATCTTGCTCTCGGACTGAACGAAAATATTCTTAACGAAGGCATCATTGCGACCATCTACCACAGGGGCCAAAGTGCGCGAGACTTGGCTATCAGTAGATTTTCCCGCTCAGGTGCCTTTTGCCGAGAGCAAATTCACCTCTTAAGCGGCCACACCATTTCTAATCAGAAATTAACTTAATCGAACCTAAGAACCAGGCTGGCCCGAATCTTAGTGTCCAACTGATGTTGAACGCGCGGTGCCGGATTGCTGTCATATTCAAGCGTGAAAGATGATCTCATCGCCAGCCACTCGTTGGCTCTGAGTTCAATATAATTATCGTTCAGTAAGCGCCAATCTCTTAAATTGGCAAACAAAGGCTGGATGAAATTAGTGGTTCCAAGATAAACATTTTCCATCACTTCCCAGTCGACAGTGGCATAACTGGACCAACGGTGAACCCACTGCGAACATGCTTCACCCTCTTCACACGCAAAGTTCTCATCCTCTTCTGTTTCGTATTCAAGCATCCATGTTGTGCCCATGGTGATGTTCACGCTTTCAAAATTGTGGATGTAACGAAAACCAATACCGTGCAGAAACCTCAATTTGATCCTTTTAACCTGGTCAAACTGATGCTGAACAAAGGTTTCAACAAACACATCATCTAAAAATTCATACCGATATCGAAAGTGCTCAAAACTTTCACTGATCTGTGGCTCGAGTGAATTAAGGGCCCCGGCTTGATGCTCAAGACTGCCCTTCAGAATAAAGGTATGGTCGTAATACCGATAAGTAAGATTCAGCCCGACGTCGATGTTAAGCCACTGCTTATTTCCAGAACGCAATGATAGCGATCCATTGAATTCGCCATTAAAACCCTTCTCAGAGTTTTGATCTCCTTTGTCCATGACGTTTACGATGGCCAGAGCAGGGCTGGCAGCCAAAAGAATGGACAAAAATATGAAAATACTCAGTTTTCTAAAATTTCGGTGTGGGTCCAAAGTGGCACCTCCATAGCAAAATACTAACAGCTTCTGAGGGTACATCAATCATCCAAAGCATAGTCCTACCTTTACCTACATTGCCGGTAAGGAATGCTCATGTATGTGCCTAAAAAAAAGAGCAGTTGAAGCCAGCTCGGAAGACCGTTACCCTTAAGAGATACAGATTGGTTGAATTATAAACGCCAGTAACGGAGTAAAAGCATGAGTCTGGAATTCTTCAGTCAATTTCTACTGGTAGAAGAAATTGTTGAGGCAGCAGAGCTCAATAAAGCACTGGAAAGCCTCGAAGTCTCAGACCAGCGAGTTGGTAGCTTAGCTGTTGCCGCTGGATACATGACGGAAAAACAAGCCAGTGACCTAAACAAGGAACAGATCCAACGCGATCTCCCCTTTGGACTCTTGGCGATTGAGCAAGGCTTGCTCAGTGAAAACCAGCTTCAAAATCTTCTCTCGCGCCAGAGTCAGCAACACATGCAACTCGGGCAAATCTTAATCCGTCAGGGCGTTCTCAACGAAGAACAAGTACGTGATGCCTTGGCAAGATTTGCGGAGGTTCAATCGCCAAAGAGTGAGCAGCTTTTCAAATCTATCGGCTCACTTTCTGAATCCGTAGCCGCACGCTACCTTGTTGACTCTTTTCCCAAAATGACCATGCGACTTTCCCAAATCCATGTGAAAGTAAGCCAAGGTCAATCATCAGAGAAAAAACCAGTGAACGACTACACTGCTTCCATTTCTCTGAATGGACCCGGCGGAATCTGCGTAAGCCTGAGTTCCGACAAACAATTTGCTCGCCGAATCATGGATGGCATGACCCGTATTATGGCCGGAGATGCAAACCTCGGTTATGGCGACAACAAAGACGACTTCGAAGATCTCCTGGGTGGTTTTTTAGATATCATCGCCGGGCAAGCTGTCGGTGCTTTGGAGAAATCCGCAGTGTCTTTGCAAATGGGAACACCGACCTTTGGAACGCCGCCCCAAGACAGTTACGCCTTTGAGCTGCAAACCACCAATGGTCAAGCTACGCTCTTCCTGGCAACTGCAGCCTAAGCGGCACGCAACTCCTCAAAATATTCCGGGATTCTTTTCTCGAGCCAGTAGACAGGTTTCCAAGGCACTTCTCCAGCAACAAAGCCAACATGGCCTCCACGAGGGCTTAATTCTAAGGTGACTTCACGGCCGAGTTCATTCGGACCAGGAACCACCTCAGGAAACATAAAGGGATCATCCGTGGCATGGAGAATCAACGTCGGCTTAGCAATGGACTTTAAATACTGACGACTGCTGCATGCCTCGTAATAATGATCTACCCCCCGAAAACCATGTAAGGGCGCAGTAATGCAGTCATCGAACGTAGGTAGGTCATTAACCTTCTCTACATCTTCTTCGGTTAGACGGAGAACCTCGCTCATAGGCAATTTTCTCATTTTAAGAATGAGATTTCGTTTCAAAGAACGAAGTAAATGCCACTGATAGAAGCGCGATGCACCTTGATTCAATCTTTTCGCACACATAGCGAGCGACATTGGCGCCGATACAGCTATCGCACCGTCCAATAAACAATCGCTCTTGGATTCACCCAAGTATTTCAACAACGCATTGCCGCCCAAAGAGTAGCCCAAACCATAGATAGGTGTTTCAAAACCAATACGCTCTCTTAAAACCGAAAGCACCAACTGCATATCAGCAGTTTCTCCCGCATGGTATGAACGCGTCACTCGATTGAGTTCTCCACTGCATCCACGAAAATGGGTCAGAACTGCACGAAAACCACTTGCATTGAGAGCATTCAAAATTCCTGCGGCATAAGGAGAATCCATTGACCCGCCCAGGCCATGAAAGACCGCAACAAGAGGGCCCACACCCTGGCCCACCCAAACCAAATCCAAAAAATCACCGTCGGGCAACTCAAGACGTTCTGGGCGATAGGAAGGTTTTATTGGACGGCGAAACAAACTGGCAAAACAAGTCTGAAGATGAGGATTCTTTGCCCACCACGCGGGCTCAAATTCACTGTGTTTGATCATCACTTGTCTCAATATTTAGAGAATCGACCCTACCAAAACCATGACGAACATGAACATGCTCCAAGATGGCCCAACTGACAAGCCCCGCCAGTGCAACAAGCGATGCCAAGGCAAACATAGCCTGATCACTGAATGCATCAGCATATTTCCCAAAACCAGGACCACTCACCACAGCAGAGATTTCCCAGAGAGCCGTGAACATGGCCATGGATGATCCACGCAGCTGCTGAGGTATTCGGCTTACAACCTGACTGACCAAAACCGGGAAACAATATCCATGGCCTACCCCAGCCAATCCTCCAGCCACCATCATCTCCACTTGAGTTGTGGCCAAAGACATGCCGATGCACGCCATTCCATAAGCCGTCAAAGCCGGCGCAACTAAGTTATGAGGACCTAATTTATCGGGCAGCCGAGCACCGACGATTCGAACCCCTACCGCACCAACTCCATAGGTTGCCCAAAGCCATGCCGGATGCTCAATGCCCCGCGACTCTGCACAGACAGTGGCGAAAGCAATAAAGACGGTAACCAAACAAGCAAAGGCAATCGTGGCGCTCCACAATGACCACAAAGGTTTGGCCATAAGCACTCTCAAGACTTCAATCGGCCGCACCTTGATGGGTGGTGCCTTCTCTTGCTTCGGATCACCTGCACCGACAATGAAAAAGATTGAGAGTAAAATCACCAAACCAAGCAATGGAAAATAGTAGCGTAGATCCGCATCGGCAAATCCAGCCCTACCCACGATGGGATTGACGGCTAAGGGTATCAGCCCAAAGATTCCAAACAATGCCAAACCTTCGGTGCGGCGCTCGTCAGGAATGAGGTCCGAAGCCAGGGCAAAATATCCAGAAAAAAGAGCCCCTGCGCCCATCCCGAAAATAAACCGAGCAATATAAGGTCGCGCGTCCAGCGAATCGATGGTGCCGATCAAAAAGAGCGCAGCCACCACTACGATGGTTCCCACCATCAAGGTTCGGCGGCGCCCCCAAAAGTCGAGCGCCCAAGCCACAAGAGGGCGAAACAAAAGACCGCCAATGGCCGAGCAAGCCATAATTTGCCCAATCTGAGTCCGTCCTGCACCGAGATGTGCCAAATACAAGGGAAGCAAAGGCATCGAGGAATAACCGAGCCCTTGCAGCATGTGCGCAACGGTCAAATGAACAAACGGCTTGGTCCAAAGTTTCGGCATGGCAGTGCAATGGGCTTATTTCCCCTATTTTACAAGCCATCACAGCAAGTCATTCTGTAAACATTTGGAAACAATGAAAACGAAAGGTGACGACAATCCAGGGCGGATTACGTCTCAAACAAATTAACTCAATAAAAACAAACAGATATAAAAGTAAACTTTTGGCACGTCTCCTGCTTCATCAAGAGTATACCCCTGGAGGATACCAACATGATTAAAACATCGCTTTACACATTCTTAGTTCTTTTACTGGTTGGCGCGCTTACGGCTTGCTCCGAAACGAACGTCGAGACCAACGCTATGGGCGAAAGAAGCCCTCAAAGTTCTCCAACAGATGCTGGTTCTGGAGGATGGGATGAAGCTTCAAGTGGAGCAGATACAGGAAGTTCAGCTCCCAACAGCAACGATACCGGTGCACCACAAACTGACGGAGCCAGCAGTGAAGCCGAACCAAGTGACCCCGATTCCAACACCGAGCAAGATCCAACGGAAGAAGAAACGACCAACTGGATTCAACTCTCCACTGACGACTCTACCAGCATGGCATCAGCTCAAATGTACAAAGCTGGATTTCACTGGAGAAGCCTTAAAGCTCACGAATTCATCAACTACTACGATGCGCCAACCGAACTCTTCGCTCAAGAAGAATGGGCCGTGGACGGAACCGTCGGTGACGATATCGACTTTGGACTCAAAGCGGATCTCTTCGAAGTTGACCCTGGTCCTATGATCGATTGCGATGCGGGCGAAGACTGTGAAAACAGCGACCCCTACCAAGTTGCCGAGATGTTCTTTCAAATGAAAGCCCCCATGGTTCAACAAAGCACTCGACGCAACTGGAATATCTTTCTGTGTGTTGATGTCTCAGGCTCTATGAGTGGTGACAACATTGAATACGTGCGTGATGCACTTACGACCATGATGGGACACTTCAAAGAAGGTGACATCATCACTTTGGTAACCTTCGACAGCAACTACCACGACATTTTCCTAAACTGGGAATTCAGTGCCAATGAAGATGCCATCAGAGAAGCCTTTCAAAGCCTCAGCCCCGGCTCATCAA
>CAZZDT010000037.1:0-11608 GCA_964652435.1 uncultured Bdellovibrionales bacterium | reverse complement strand
GTATTCTTCGGCCATATCTAAGCAAAATTGTAGGGGTGCTTTTTGAAAGTCGAGGGTGCTTCCAATGATGAATTTTCCATTGGGTCCCGGAGCCACTCGGCCGATGGGGGTGCTGGCTGCTGCTGCGGTCACTTGGATACTCCCATTGCCTTGGCGCGCTTGCGGATCAAATGTGTGGAAGGATAACCAAGTACAAATGTTTGAACGGCCCATCCCATGGCTGATTTTGGCATGCCCAGATGTTGGGCCACTCGGTATACGTAAACCGCTTCGTAGATATGGATGGGAAGGCAGGCAACAAAGATCCAAGCCATGACATTTTGTCCAGGCAGAGCATGCATGTTGGTCACCCACCAGTTGTAGAACTCAGCATTGAGGCCTTGGAACCCTAGCAAGGTAAGACCACCAATGATGGAGATCCACCAGTGAAGAGCAGGGGCATCCACCCGGTCTTCAGTGTTGGCGTTTTCGATAGAAATAGACGTCATGCAAGCCCCCGTGGGTATCTACTAAACTGTTGATTAAACCCGCATCAAAAGACATTGAGATGGGGAAACCCAATTTTATTTTGCATGAGAGTGAAACATGTTTCAAGGCGCAGAGCGGTTGGTTTGTAAGGGCTTGAAAGCAAACGTAACGTTACCATTTTATGACGTTTTTCCGTCTTGACCCGCCTTTGGAGAAAGTGTTTTTTAGAGACTGATAAACCATTCATTGGGGATGATTTTACGGACGAACCCTCCGGAACAGAATGCTTCCATTCTGCTCGGTCTAGGTACAAAAGGTGAGCACAGCATGTCAGCGGATCCAACACTTTTAGTCGAACAAGATGGTCACGTAGCGACCGTAACGATGAATCGCCCGGAAGCGGTCAATGCATTTGATTTAGAGATGCTATGCCGAATGTGGGATGCCTGGCAGAAGCTGGATAACGATCCAGAAATCCGATGTGTTATTTTGACCGGTGCGGGCGGTAACTTTTGCGCAGGTGCTGACCTAAAAATGATGCACGGTAACCAGGAAGACAATCCATGGCACGCGAAGTTTAAAGCCGATCCGGATTTACATTGGAAAGCGCTTTTGCGTCATTACGATCTGAAGAAGCCGTTGATTGCTGCGGTGGAAGGTGTTGCCGTTGGCGGCGGCACAGAGATTCTTCAGGCTACAGATATTCGCGTGGTGGGTGAGGGTGCCAGCTTAGGATTAACGGAGCCTAAGTGGGGCTTGTTTCCGCTGGGTGGCTCGACCACCCGATTGCCTCGGCAAATTCCTTATACCATGGCCATGGACGTGCTTTTAACCGGGCGTATGCTCACGGCTCAGGAAGCGCTTTCCATGGGACTTGTTGGCCATGTGGTTCCAAAAGGTGAGGCCCTTGCCAAAGCACAAAAGCTCGCTTCGAAGATTGCGGCCAATGGACCATTGGCGGTACAGGCGATTAAGCGCGCAGCTAAGGAAGGCTTGCAGATGAGTGAGCAAGACTCATTGAAAAATGGCCTTCAAATTGGTTCTGAAATCGTTTTTAAGAGTGAAGATGCCAAGGAAGGCCCGCGGGCATTTGCTGAGAAGCGCAAGCCTAATTTTCGCGGTTGCTAAATTCGAAAAGCGCCCCGAATTCTCGGGGCGCACTTTCAAGTTCAAAGTTTAAATCATTCGCTCGCGACCTTACCAGTAGGGGTCGCGTAGTTTTCGCTTCATCAGTTTTCCGTTGGGATCCCGTGGCATGGCTTCAATGAAGTCTACGCTCTTGGGACACTTGTATTTTGCGAGATTCTTTTGGCAAAAGCTAAGAATATCTCCCGCAAGCCCATCGCTGCTTTCGGTTTTATCTCCCATTTCAATGACAGCTTTGACTTGCTCGCCCCAATCGTCGTGGGGAATGCCAAACACGGCTACATCGGCTACATCTGGGAACTGATAAAGAATGGCTTCGATCTCGGCCGGGTAGATATTGACCCCACCGCTGATAATCATGTCAGCTTTACGGTCGCATAAAAATAGAAAACCATCTTCATCAAGATAGCCGGCATCGCCTACGGTAAAGAAACCATCGCTCCAAGCCTTTTTCGTTTTGTCCTTATCGCCGTGGTATTCAAAGGTCATTTCTCCCATGCGAATATAGACGGTACCAATTTCTCCTGGCTTACAGGGCTCGCCATCATCATCTAAAACGCGAATCTGGGAGATTGGCCAAGGTGTACCCACACTGCCTGGTTTCTGAAGCCATTGTTCAGGGGTAACCAGTGTACCGCCGCCTTCAGAAGCTGCGTAATATTCATAAACACAAGGTCCCCACCAATCGAGCATCTTCTTTTTAGTTTCCACGGGGCAAGGCGCTGCGCTGTGAATCATGTGCCGATAACTCGAAAGGTCATACTTGGACTTAATGGATTCATCTAAGCCCAGTAAGCGATGAAATTGTGTTGGGACCATATGGCTATGGGTGACTTTGTAAGTTTCACTTAGGCGTAGATGATCTTCAGGTTGCCACTTACCCATGATCACAACCGTATGTCCCATATGAAGACTGTAGGTTGAAAAGTTGAGTACGGCAGTATGATAGAGCGGGGATCCACACAGATGCACGCCATCGATAGGCTGCATGCCAAAGAGCATCAGGAACATACCCAATTGCTCTCCCATGGTATCGGGGTCAATGGATGGGATGGGTCGGCGCACACCTTTAGGCCGCCCGGTGGTACCGGAAGTGTAGTTCATGACGGTGCCCGGTGAACGGTCTTCTGGGAGTGTGTCGGGCTGTCCTTCTTTGAGCGACGAAAGCGGTTTGAACCGCTCGTCGTTGCCCGTGGTAAACCTTGCATCTTTTGGAAAACCAAAGGCCTCGAGAGCTTCGTGACAGGTATCCGCAAATTCAGCATTGCAAATGAATAGCTTGGCTTCAGAGTCCTCGGCGATGTAAGCGATTTCGGGCGCAACCAAATGGTAGTTAATAGGCACGACGTAAATGCCGGCTTGCGCAGCTGCGAGAAAAATCTCCAGAACTCCCGCTTCATTGTCGAGCACAGTGGCAATGGTATCGCCTTTTTTCAAACCCATGGCCCGCATGCCGTGTACCAGTTGGTTGCATGATGCCAGCAGTTGTCCAAAGGTCAGTGTTTCTTCCTCTGGAGTAACCAGGGCGAGTTTATCGGGGTGCTTTTGTGCTACGTTCCAAAATCCTAGTTCAGCCATTGTTCTTTCCTGTGTTTCAAGAAGGTTAGTTCAGCATGCCCATGCAGCCGTTGTCCCAATATGCTTTAAGTTGGGTTATTTTTCCGTCGTCGTTGATTGTGAAGGTATCCGCTATCTCCATGGTCATCCCACCGTCGCTTCCTTCGGGGCGTGAAACCATTTTGAATACGAGAAGTCCTTCATTGCCGCATACAGCGATGCGATGAACTTCTGGTTCATATTTCATTGGGAGTTGGTGGATGCGATCCCAGAATGCAGCAATCGCTTCAATGCCCTCGTGAGGGTCTGAACCAACTGGATCAATGAGAACCGCATCCTCAGCAAAAAGAGCCAACCATGCATCTCGGTCAGCGGTTTCCCAACCCTTAATATAGGCCTCGAGGGCCGTCCGTACTTGTTTAGCATCTGGCATATCGCGCTCCTTCAGATGTCCCCTTCAGCAAACTAGAACATGTTTCAAGCGCTGTGCAAGCATCCTTTGCGATGGTTACAAAAAGACATATTTGAGGAGGGTACTTGAGGTTGCGTTCGGGCCCCACGGGCAGTACGGTAGAACATGTTCTATTGGTCTCAGGGGAGGCCGTGTGGGAGAAAGCTATGGCCTTGAAACCAGCGCAGTGGGATTTGGAAGTCGACGTATTATCAGTAGGTTCGGGCCTTGGGGGCTTAACATCTGCGATTGTCGCACACGATTGCGGTAAGAAGGTGGCCGTGCTTGAAAAGGCGCCGAAATTGGGTGGTGTATGTGCCTATTCCGGTGGCGAAGTCTTTGTGCCGGGCAATCATAAGATGCGTGAAGAAGGGGTTGCTGAGGCCGAGGGTGGAGGCCAGCCTTATTTCCAATTTTTATCTGGTGGCTACAACGACAAAGAGCTCCTGGCGAAGCTTTTAAGAGTAGGCCCAGAGGCCGCTCAATACCTGCAAGAAAAGGCGGGGCTGAAGTGGAAAATCATTAAGAACTTTCCCGATTATCATCATCCCCACGCGCCTGGCACGTTGGATCATGGTCGTTATCTCGAAGTTGAGATCTTCGATGGCAAAGATCTTGGAGAGTGGCAGCCTAAAGTTTATTCCTCGCCTCATATGCCGCTGGGTATCACGCACGACGAACTCTTCTCGTGGGGCGGTCTCGCCAACATATTACTTTGGGACTTCAACTTAATGGGTTCGCGTATCATGGCGGACCAGCGCGGTTTTGGTCCGGGAATGATGGCCTATTTTGTTAAGGCTGCGATGATTGACCGGGAGATACCTGCCTATCTCAACTGTCCGGCGGTGGAGTTGGTGGTTGAAGAGGGCCGCGTGATTGGCGTGAAGGCCAACAAGGATGGTGAGGATTTCTACGTTGGAGCCAAAGATGGTGTGATTCTTGGAATTGGCGGTTACGATTGGAATCAAGAACTCGCCAAGTACTTTGAGCACCTGCCTGAATGGCAAAGCATGTGTTTACCCCATATCGATGGAGACAATATTCGTTTGGGCTCTGATGCGGGTGCAGGCCACGCTGGTGTGCCTTCATTTAACCTGGCCATGTTTTTTGGCTTTAATATTCCCGGCGAAGAGCACGATGGTAAGCCCTTGTGGCGAGCGTCTTGGGAAGGCGGCTATCCACACGCTATCTGGGTGAATAAGGCCGGTAAGCGGTTTTGCGATGAGTCGTTTTATCGAGACTATTTGCCGCGAACGAGGGAGTGGGATGGTTGTGAGCAAAGTCAGCCAAACTATCCGCCGTATCTCATTTTCGATCAGAACTTTCGAGATAAATATCCATTGGCCACCTATATGCCGGGGCAGCCGGTTCCCGAGGAAGTAGCGGTGCAGGCAGATACCCTAGAGGAATTGGCTGAGAAGATGGGGATTGATGCCAAAGCATTCGTGGAAACCGTTGAGCGATTCAACCAGTACGCGGAAGATGGCGTGGACCCTGATTTTCAAAGAGGTCGCTATCCTTGGGCCAATATGATGATTGGCGACAAGAACCGAAAGAATCCCAATTTGGGACCACTGAACAAAGCACCATACTATGGCATGCGTCTCACGCCCGTTGGGGCCGGGGTCAATGCGGTTGGTTTGAAAACCAATGAATTTGCTCAAGTTGTGCACACGCGAGGTCAGGTGATCGATGGACTTTACGCGGTGGGCAATTCAGCGGCGGTGATTGATACCGGCGCTGGTTATCAAAGTGGAATTGCAAACCTACGAGGCATGGCTTGGGGTTATGTGGCCGGGCGCCACGCTGCGGGAGTAGAGTAAGATGCCTTCGGTAGCATATACGACGGAGATGGACCTTTTGCCCGATGCCATTTGGGCATTTGTTAAAGACATGGATAATTGGGCTCCCTTTATGTTGGGATACCAAACCCACGAAAAACAAAACGACCAGGAGTCCCTTTGGACATTGCGAAGCGATGTGGGAGCCATGAGCCGTATTGCTAAGTTTCAGGTGAACATCACCGAGTGGAATGGGCCGGAGAAGGTCGCTTTTACCCTTCAGGGTGTGAACGAACCGGTGAAAGGCTCGGGTGTGGTGACGGTTGTTGAACTCGGGGCGGAAAAGCCGGCCGAGCCTGCATTGCCGGTGGCAGTTGAGCGCGAACCGGGCATTTTCGGGAGAATCTGGAAGCGATTGATTGGCTTTTTGGTGAGAAAATCCATGGGAGCAGAAAAAGTAGAGCGAGCGGTTCAGGTGGATTCTCAGGCCGGACGATCTAAGCTCACTTTTGAATTGGCCTTAGAGGCGGAGGGGCCCATGGCGCCTATGGTCAATGCCATGATCACCCCAATGCTGGAACCTATGGCCGAGCAGCTGGCCAATAAAATCGCGGAACATCTCGAAATCACTCATGGTCTTCAGCCGGCGGCAGAGCAGGCGGGCTAAATATCGAGCCCCGCGGACCCGGCGTAGAGGGTTATAGGGGCACTTGCTACAGGCAGATTTTGGGTACCTGAGAGTCTCAAGGCTGAGGCTCAGTGGCGTTGTGTGCCGTGAGGGGCGCAGTAAGAATATGTCATCTATTTCAGAGGTCTTCAGACCTTGCTTGACATGGAGACCTCAGGTTTCTATCTACCTGATCTCCAACATTTTTTTCGTAAGAAGTAGGTGTATGGAGCACAGTTATCGTCACCCGGGGGAGTTGTTGTAACGATGGTTGAACAAAAGGGCTCAGAAAGCGTTTTTACCAAATTGGCCCTGCTGATTGGTGGCTTCGCGGGCGAAAACTGTCGAAGCGCGCTGGGCGTCATCATCGGTCTCACCGTTGTTCTTCTGCCATTTCTCGACCAAGTTGAATACGACGACGATATCCTCAAATTTCTTCCTGAAGATTCACCTCAAGTCAGTCAATTTCAGGAAATCGGTGACCGGTTTCAGGGATTGAACATTGCGATGCTTGGGGTCCAAGCACCTGCAGGCGAAGACTTGTTCACTCAGAAACGGTTAACGGAGCTTCGCGAATTAACCGAGACCTTAAAGTCCGTTGAAGGGGTAGCGTTTTCATCGAGCTTTATGGCGCTGCAAGATATCGTCGTTGAAAAAGCCGATGACGGCATGGACGATGTGAGTGTTGTTAGCGATTTGATTCCCGAAATTCCCAAAGCAGACTCGCCGGAGGTCCAAGCCTTTGTAGAAGATGCGCGTAAACGGGTGCTTTCTCGTGAGCACATTGTTGGGGCCATGATATCGGCCGACGGTAAAGCAGCTTTGGTACTGGGTTACTTAAAGCCTGGAACCATTGGCAAAGATGTCGCGGATGCGATTCGTAAACACGCTGATGGTCTGGCGGCTAAAAACAAGTCTGATTTGGAAATCCACTATGGTGGTGCACCCTTTGTTGGTTCCTATATCGTTCACACCACTCGGGCCGACATCCTTAGGCTTTCACTGATTTCAGGTTGCGCCATTATCTTCATTCTTATTCTTACTGCGCGCAGTCTCACCGGTGCTTTGATTGCTTTGTCTTCGGTGGGCATTGGTATTTTGTGGGTGGTTGGATTGATGGGCGTGGCAGGCGTTCCTCTCACGTTGGTTTCCTCAAGCTTGCCGATGCTTTTGCTTGCCTTAGGAAGTGCCTATTCCATTCACATCTTGGTCCGGGTGTTTGCGCATTTAGACTCGGGGGCAGTGGACCGTTTAACCGCAGTTCGCGAGGCGGTTCGTGAAGTAGGCCCACCTATTTTCATCGCCGGTTTAACCAGTGCTTTGGCGTTCTTGTCGTTTGTAGCCATGGATATTGCGCCCATGCGCTCATTCGGCGTTTGGATGTTCATTGGCACGTTGGTGATTGTTTTCTTGGCGTTGGTGGTTGTTCCGGCAGCGTGTGTGCTTTTTCCATTACCGGTTCGCGCCGGTGGACGAACGCCTCCCTGGGCCCTGAAATCTATGATTGGTGGCGCTCATTTTGTGATTCGTAAGCCTTGGCTCACGGCGGTTGCCATTGGTGTCTTGGTGGGCGGCTCTTGGGTGTATATGGGTGAGGGTAAAACCCATATGACCATGCGTGACTTCTTCTTAGAGGGCAGTGAGCCTGTATTGGCGGAAGACTTTCTCGAAGACCATCTTGGTGGTTCGGTTTACATGCAAATCCAGGTCACCGGGAATATCAAAGATCCCTTGGTCCTCATGGAAATCGACCGCATTGCTACCTACGCGGCGTCTCAGCCGGGGGTAACGAACACGCAGTCTATCATGGATGCTATGCTTTTAGCCGGTGAAGCGCTTTTTGGTGAGCGTCGAGTTCCGGCCAATCCCGACACGGTTCGAGCCATTTCAGCATTGGCCGAAGGGGATCCCAACCTCAGACTCATTGTGGACCCAGAGTGGAAGCACGCGTTGATTCACGTGAAGGTTCGAAACGAGAATATCTCTGAAGCTCTGGCATTCGCCAAGCGCTTGGAAGCGGTCAAAGATGCCTCTTGGCAGGTTGAGCGTGTTCGTGTCACCCGCAATGAGATGACCCGTGAGCAGGTTGAAGTGGAACGTCAGGAAATGATTTCCCACCTTAGCTGGGTGCTTAGCAAAGATGGTATCGAGGGTGTTACTGAGGCGGCGCTTGCCGCTGCGTTGCAGAAAGAACCAGAGGCTCCCGGAGCCGATCAGTTGGTTGCGCCAGCTTTAGAGCAACTTAAGAAAGATATTCTATCAGACGAAATGATTTACCTGCGTGAGGGCGCATCCCTTGAAGCCATCGCGCCTCAAGTTGCGGCGATTCTAAGTGCAGGAATGGATGAAGAAGCACTTTATAAAGTGCTTTGGGAAATAGCCGACGATGAAGACCGTGAGGACCCAGAGGCCTTTCGTGAAAGTGTGCTCTATATTGCGGGTAATTTATCCGCCTTGGTTCAAGGTGGAGCTGTTAGTGGCCGGGTGAAAGATATCGTTGCCCTCGCTAAGGGTGAAGTAAGTGCCAGTGCCCAAGACGCTCTGAAGAGGGTCCTGGGCGTGTTGGGAGACGCAACAGCTTCTTTGCCGAAGCGGGCAGCAACCGAAGAGCAAATACTGGCAACGGTGCCGCTTCAGGTGGACGTGACAGGAACGCCACTGGTGTATGAGGGCATGAATGTAAGTGTGCAGAAAAACCAGGAACAAAGCCTGGCTATCTCCTCTGTGTTTGTCTTCATTGCGCTCGCTATTTTCTTCAGACGTCTGAGCATCGCCTTTGTGGCGGCGGTTCCGGCTGGGTTCACCTTGATGGTTACCTTCGGAATTATGGGGCTCAGTGGAATACCTATGGATGTAGGAACGTCTATGATGACGTCCATTGCCATCGGTATTGGTATTGACTACGCGGTGCATTTTATCTGGCATTACGGCAAGCCTTCGCCGGACCAGGCTGATGCGGCGCTCGAAGACTCGATGAAAGCAACGGGATGGGGCATTGTTGTGAATGCTCTGGAAGTTGCAATTGGATTTGCATTATTAGCACTGGGCAATATTGTGCCTATGCGTAACGTGGGATTGTTAACGGCGGCCGCCATGTTGGTGAGCGCTCTGGCAACCCTTATTCTTGTGCCTGCTCTACTACGGTGGTTGGGGCCGATTCACCCAACAAGGAGTACGACATCATGAACCCCAAAAAGGTTTCATTCTTTACCCTGACATCTCTGGTTTTGACGCTTGCGTTCAGCAGCCATGCTTGGGCGGCTAAGTCCTTTGAAGAGCTTGTAAAGCAAGGTGGTGATGCCATTTTGCAAGAGGCGGATAATCGAGCGAACCCAGCCGATGATGTAACCCGTAAGGTGAAGATGATTCTTCGGGGCGGAGGTGATGACGGCAAAGAAATCATTCTGAAGCAGCTCACCAAAGATGGTAAACGAACGGCGATTCGTTTTGCCAAGCCTGCAGATCTGAAAGGCATGGGCCTTGTGATCAAGAGTGCCAGCGAAATTTATGTGAAGCTTCCTGGTTCTAAGAAGGTGCGCCGGGTAGCTGCTCACGCCAAGAAGCAGGGCTTTCAAGGCACTGACTTCAGCATGGACGATTTGAAGATGCTGCGCTTCGGCCCGTATTTCACTGCGACCGTGAAGAGCCAAGAAGGTAAGGATGTGGTTCTGACACTGACCCGTAAGGACGGTGTGGATGTTCCTTACTCCAAAATTGAAATCGCAATGGAGAAGACGATTTTGATTCCTCGCGATTTAACTTACTTCGACGATGACGGCGTGAAGGTAAAGCAGCAAAAGCGCCACGGTCTTAAAAACGACAGTGCTGGCTACCCAACTTACTACAAGGGTACCATGACGGATTTTACGCGTAATCACTCCACCGACATGGAAGTTTTGGAGCAGATTACAGACAAGAAAATTTCCGACAAGACGTTTACCAAGCGTTGGCTCATTCGGGGGACTTAATCCATGTTGAAAATGAATTTTAAAAAGCTCCTAACGGGTGCTCTGGCACTCGTTTGTGCGGGCACACTTTTTCAAGGTGTTGCTCACGCCGATTCGGAGTCTGCGGGTTACGTTGAGAGTGATTTGCGCATTTGGATTCCCGGTAAGGCGCATCCCAATGAGTCTGAAGGCCAAATTTGGAACAAGATTCAGCGGCTTGAAAACACCTTGGGTTACCGTGGGTTCTGGGGAGGCGATTATGCCGGAGCAACCGCAGACCTTAAGCTGATCTTCTTTGGGGGCAGCCAGGTTCTTGATCTCGAAGAGATGACCGACCGAACTTTGATTGATGGCTATCGACTTGAGAGCGACGCGCTCTACGTTGAATTCTACGACTTTTTGGTAGAGGGCCTCGATTTGAAATTGGGCCGGCAGATTGTGGAGTGGGGAAGTGCCGATCAGTTCAACCCAACCAATCCGGTGAACGCTCTTGATTTGGAAGACCCTATTAAGTTTGGTGACCGAGTTGCCAATGAAATGGCAGTGCTGACCTGGACGGCGCCTTGGTACGTTGAAGGTGAGCATGGCACTCTGTTTGATGAATTCACATTGAGTGCAGTTGCGGTTCCTGTGTTTCGCACTGGTGTGATTCCGGAGTCAGGCCTCGTGGCTTTCCAAAACACCGAACTCTTGGCGGCGCAGGCCAATTCACCAGCGCTTGAAGCCATGGCCTCTTTGGCACCAGCTTTTGCGGATGCGGGCGGTGATTTTGTATTTGACGTGGACGTTAAAACACCACGTCTTTTAGGCCAGAATGTTCAGTATGGTGCTCACATGGGCATGAATGTGCTTGGGATCAGTCTTGGCTTTATGTACTACAAAGGCTTCAGCGATATCCCTTACCCAGCCAAGCTCAAGCCAACTTTAACCGAACCTGACCGTGGCTATGAGTTGAAGGACGGTGAAGTGGTTCCCGGTGGTTCTCTTAAGGATCTCTTTGGTTTGATTCAGGGCGTGACCTTGCAGGAGCTGGGGGGACTGGCAGACTTAATTGGTTCCGCCGCTGATTTGGTTGAGGGCAGTTTGGTAAGCAGTGCGGTGGAGCTTCAATTTCCTCGTATTCAAATGGTTGGAACTCATTTTTCAACCAGCCTCGATTTCTTAGGCGGGATGGGGCTCTGGGGTGAGTTCGCGCTTTATATGCATGAAGACCTTGCTTTGGAACTCGACCTTACAGAATTCCTTGGTTACGCAGACTCTGAGGTAACCCTAGAAGGTGGCATGTTTATGAAGGCCGCTGCAGGTATGGATTACTCCATTACGCGCTACTGGTACATGAACGTTCAGTATCTCTATGGCTTCGTTGACGAGTTCGGCGCAGATGATTTGAATCACTATTTGGTTCTGGTCAATGACTACAAACTCTTCAACGAGTCGGTCATTGCGCGAACCTCGGTTATCTTGGGAATGGAAGATTTGCCGCTTCTCGACGCAGAGGGCATTCCAGAAGTAGATGATGCTGGAGCTGAGAAAACGGGCATCACTTTAAGCGGCGTCATTTATCCAAACCTCATCATCAACGCCATTGAGA
>CAZZDT010000036.1:0-11716 GCA_964652435.1 uncultured Bdellovibrionales bacterium | reverse complement strand
CCTTGAGCTTCCGGTTCCACTGGCCGTTCTTTAACGGGCCGATTGGATGCTGCGCCTAAATCCCGTTCGAAGGTTCGAGGAATACCCCAGCCATCAACTTGACCCTGAGGTGTTGCTGGTTTTTGAGCTCTTGCCGGGTTCACACCGCCTTGCGCCTGGCCGCCCATCAATTGCTGGGCTACCTGCGTGGCAACTTGAGCCGCTACTTGGCTGGCGATGGTTTTCGCAACCTGCCCGGCCTTATCAGCCGTCATGGGTCCAGAACCCATCTGAGCCAGAGCACTCGCAACTTGAGATTGGATATCCGGTCCACCAGCCATTGGCTTCTGCGCCTGGGCTGCATTTCGTAAACTTTGCTGCGGCGTACTCGCCAACTGAGGTCGGCCTTCGGTCCCCGTTGCTTGCAAAAATGCCTGGGTCGCGGAGGCGGCCCGGTTTGAAGCCGGTGAAAAATACTTTGGCTGACGCCCTACCGAACGTTGAGCGGCCGTCTTAGCTCGGCGGCGGGCCGGCGGCATACGCTTGCCACGAAGCTCACGTGCACGCTGACGCTGGAACTTCTTCACTTGATCGAGCTTTTGTTTCACGGATTGACGACGTTCTTCTACGAACTTTTGCTCATCCGGCGTGAGCACTGAAGCCTCCAAGGCCGGCGCCTCTTTGAGGTTTTGTAGCTTATTGACGTCTTCAATATAGCGAGCTGTCTTGAGTTTCTTTTCTGCCTGCTCATACGAGCGCTGCACCTGCGTATAGAACTGGATAATCTTACCGCGGTTTTGAGAGCGCACCTTTTGCGCCTCGTCATCATCCAAGCCCTCCGTAGAACCGAGTTTCGGCGGAGTTGGGAGGGTTGATGTGCGAGACTTGCCCTTCAATAAACTGTTGGCATCGACGCTTTGAGCACCACCGGTTTTGGCTTGGCTGGCCATCTTGGTTAGTAAACTGGCGACTTTGCCCGCACGCTTTGGAAAAGAATTCGACTGCAGCGCAATCAACGACTGGTCTGTTAGCGCACGAAACTCATTCGGGTTCCCGCTACCAATGGTGGAGAAAAATCGCCCCTTGTTCTGCGCTGATTGAGATTTGAAATTAGGGTCGGACGCAAGCTTTTCAAAACCCTCTTTGACTTGAGCATCCCCGCCACTTTTTGCCAGAAGCTCTGTTGCTCGGCCACGAGCAAATGATGGCATCTTTTGCACATCGGCCTGACTGGCAAATGTATCCACGTTGTTCATAGCCTGGGTATCACCCGGCTTAGCTTCCACCATGGCCATAGCCGCTCGCTGAGCCCCCTTGGGCATTGAGCCACCACTTAAAGAGTTCAGCATATCGGACGCATGCTTCACGCTGCCAAGTTTAAAATCCGTCCCACCTTTTTTGGCTTGGTCGAGTCCGAATTTCATAAACCGCTGCTTGGTTTCAGCATCGGTTTTCGGAGAGGTCATAAAGCGTTTTTGAAGGAGTTCACCAGCTGGTTTTTCTAGAGCAGGGTTTTCAACAATCGCCTGCTGCAAAGTGCCCAATTGCTGAGAGTCTTTGACAGACTGCTCAAATGCCGGCTGCGCGGCCAATCGGTTCATAGCCTTTGCACTTTGTGCCCCCTTTTGAGGGTCACGAACCATCGCCTCCTGGAAAAGGCGTTTTTGAGCATCGCTGAGCTTGCCCTGCAGCTTGGAGTTATCCCCCCAATTTTGAAGCGCTTCAGCGGCTTCATTGCCTGCGGACCCACCAAGGATATCTTGGATTTTTTGCTGAAGTCTCGGCCCCTTGGTGAAGCTTTCTTTTTGAACCACAGAAGCCTTCATAGAGGCTTTGCGTTCAGCTATTTTCTTTTCAGCTGCCCGTCTGGCAGCGTCGGCTGCATCATCTTTGCCCACATCCTTTTGCGTGCGCATTTGCGCATCGGAAAGCATGCTTTGAATTTGAACATCGATTTTTTCGACAGCCATTGAAATCCTCAACTGAAAAAAAAGGGCGGGCTATATGCCCGCCCCTTAAGTCTATCACATTATGTTAGGCATTAGCCGCCCATCTTACGGATGATAGCCATTGCTGTGTCATGCAATGCCTTCGAGATGTTGCTCATCATCTGCAGAGTCTGCTGCTGCTTCTGAAGCATATTCTGAAGATCAACGTTTGCCAGCTGAGCGTCATCGCCAACACTGTTGAGCTTATCTTCCCAAGTCTGAATCTCATCTTCAAGCTTACCAATGGTATCGATACCACCGGCTTCGAGGCTTGAAGGCATGCCCATCATCATCTTCGTGTGTGCATCCGAACCTTCAGTCACATTCGATGGGTCATAGGACACGCTGTTGCTGCTTACTGGGTGAGTGCTCATAGCGTCATCACCGGTTACACCGCTGGCAATCGCTCCCTCACGTGCAGCAGTCAGCTCTTTGCGCATGTCGTTTAAGTGATCTCGAATGAGTTCTTTTTGCTTGTTAAAGTCTTTTACCTTCTCAGCGTACATACGAAGGTCTTCAGTGTTTTGTGTATATGCTTCGCGCAATACCTGCTGAACCAATGCATTCACGTCTTGATAGTGAATGGTTGGGCCTTCCTGAAGAAATGTTGCGAATTGCCCCTGAAGTTCACTGGTAGATGAACTGTTCATGCTGGCACCAATCGCACTGAGCTGTGAAAGCTGCGAGCTGCTAAGCTGAGAAATCACTTGGCTGTTGCCCACTTCAAGACCAAGGCTGCTAAGAATCTGGTTTACAGCGCTGTTTGCTGCCTGGCCGCCTGTTTCAAATCCGTCCAGGGTTACCTGTGGCTGAGCTGGTGTTGCTGCCGTTGGCTGAGCTGCGGTTGGGATTTGCGGGATGCTTACGCCGGGATTGTTTCCAATAGTTGTCATGATGAACTCCAAAAAAAGAAAGTGTTAAATATTTGTCGAAAGGTTGGACCAGGCGGCGCAATGTTATGCCGCCCGGCCCGCGTTTAAATTAGCGTGTAGCCTTTGGCTCGCCGCTGCCAGGCATTGGTAATCCAGATGCTGGAGCTGTTTTTGCGCCGCCTGTGTACATATTTTGAGCAACTGAAACATCACCCATATCGGTGAGCATCATTGCAAAAGCGCGAATCGCTGATTTCAAATCTGGATTTGCCACATCTTCAACTGGCACTTGTCGCTCAATTTTTTTGAGTTCAAGCTTACGGCCAGCACGGGCTGCGTTTTTCTCACCGCCATCGGAAACTTCGTCGGCAGCTTTATCGAGTGCGCCCATGGAATCCTTAAGGCGATCCATCTCTTGTCGCATCTTTTCTGCGTCTTCAGCTGCGGCTGCGCCTTTTTGGCTTTCCAGGTTTTGAACCTTCTGCTGAGCCTTGGCCACATCTTTGAAAAGCTTTTCAATTTGATTGTTCAGGCTTTCGATTTGACCCTGAAGATCACTTACGCTGCCCTGCCACGCACTCATTGCGGCATTGTAATCTTCGTCTTTATCGAAATTCTCACGATTTGGGCGCTGGGCGTTCAAATCCTTTTTGGCTTGCTGAAGACCCTTTACCGACTCACTGAGCTGCTGGGCCTGAGCCACAATCGCCATGATCTCAGCGAGAACATTGGTAATTTGCTCATTGAGAGAAGCGGTTTTAGAGGTAGCTACATTAGAAACGGCAGGGGGCATCTGGCCCACGTTTCCAGAAGAGGAAATAGACATGGAAAACTCCAAAATTTTATAAGTTAAAAACTCTCGACCGTTTTACCGGCCATAAATATCGATTCGCGGGAAGAACTCACATCAGCGTTTAAAAACGAAAGTTCGCTGCAGGTTCAATTGCTGGTCAATTCCCTTATTCATCTTTTGCGCTTGGCCCACTGATTGGTTGCCTTTTTCAGTGACTTTTCGCAATCCAGCCAAAAGTTCCTCCTTATTGATCGTTCCAGCGTCGATTTTCACCTGGTTTTGCTCGCCGGCAACCATCAAGCCAACAGCCATGGCTCGCTCCGCAACCGACATTTCTTCATTGAATTCGATACCAAAGAGGTTTTTTAGACTTTCCCCCACCGATTTCATATCCGGTGCTGGCTCCGGCTCTCTTTCTTTAAGTGCCTGTAATCGCTCGATATCTTTTTCTGTTGGTAGGAATGCACCCTCAACAAAAGCCTCGCCAAGTCCCAGGCCATCCTTAAGATCGGTGATTGCGCTCTCAAGCTGCGGGCCGGCGGAACTGAGCATTTCCTGAGCATTATCAAGGCTTTGCTGGCTCCAAGCATCGGGATCTAACTCATCACCGGGCAAAGGAATCGGCGCCTGAGAAGAATCTCCGACGTCAAAGCCACCTTTTCTTTTCTTCGATTTATGAAAACCGGCCTGTTGGGCCACGCGCGCTGCGTCTTGGGCCGATATTTTTTTCGAATCTTTCTTCTGAACTTGAGTCTGCTGCTCGGTCGCAGGGACCTGAACCGGACCTACTTTACCAGAACCAATATTGCCGGGACCTGCCATGCTAAACTCCTTAATGCCTCATTATTCTACAGGATGAGCCATCACTTGGGTTGGTTCAAAACTGAAAAACGATCATTCAACCTCAATTCCTCGCACTTCCAAAAGCATCCGTGAACGGTTCACCCACTGGGTGTAAAAAGGCTGATTTCTTCCCACTTCGATGGCAATTTTAAGGTCTTCAAGACCTTCATCGGCCATACCAGCGCTGATTTTCGACTCGCCCCGGTAGGTATAACTGATCACATCACCGGTATTGGTCGTAAGAGCCATATCGTAAGCTGCGATGGCTTCTTTGTAGTTTTTCAGTGCTTGGTTGGCTGCACCCGCGGCGCGCCAGTACCGGCTCACGAATGGCTTGTAGAGCGTTAAAACACTGAAAACATTAAGAGAAGGCTGATACTTCCCGAAGTTATAGAGATAATGCCCCATGAGAAAAACAGTCTCTATCTCTTCGTCATCAAGACCAAGAAGATCTGAAACCGTAATATCCCCGCGCATAAAGGAGTTCGCGACAAATTCCACAAGAGCCGCAAACGTTGCTTCAACACTATCATTCGCCATAACCGGAAAACATTACCACGGCCCAGGCGTCAGATCCAATCGGCGCAAAGCGTCATTATCTATTATTATCAAAGGCTTAGAAGAAACTGGGCAAAGAACACCTATTCAATACGAACGGCGCCCGGGTAGGTAATCCCCAAAGAATTGATGTTGTCACTGGCAACCGTGGGGTGCTGATCAAAAATACGAACCGTGGCGGGCCGTGGATCACCGGTTGTATTGACGCTGTAACCTTGGCCATTGAAGACGAC
Organism: uncultured Bdellovibrionales bacterium; assembly: GCA_964652435.1. GTDB lineage: Bacteria > Myxococcota > XYA12-FULL-58-9 > XYA12-FULL-58-9 > JABJBS01 > JABJBS01. The sequence continues at coordinate 6,450 of CAZZDT010000036.1, read as the reverse complement.
TCGGTCCGGAGAATCTGTCATTTCAATCATCATGTGGCTGCGCGTATTGAGCTGCCGGTCACCGACGCGACCTCGATAAACCATGGCGTCCGTATTTTGCTCGAACACCCCATTCTCATTGTAATCAACAAAAGCAAAAAGACCGGCGGACGAAAATGTTACGGTCACACTTACGCCTTTTTTAACGGCATTGCTCCTGGCGACCACCAAGGTGTGAAACACTTCCCGCGTTAATTCGTTGAGCTTTTGCGTTCGCAACCACTTACGAAAATCACCCGCAGATACCGTTGCCAAAATTCCAATGATACCAACAATCACCATCAACTCAGTAAGGGTAAAGCCGCGCTCAGAAGTTCGCTTGATGTTTCTCATAGCGGCACCTCTCGCCATCGTAGAATCTTAATAAGACCTGCTCTGCCCGTACCTTGGTGCACGAGCGTCGGAGGTGGTGTGTCAGATTCGGAAAATCGTTGATAGAAAATATCAGCTTCATCCGTGCCTTTTGGCAATCCATCACGGGCCCAAGCTTCTTGGGCGATTCCTTGTACCATCATCGCTTTTCGAATCTTTACCGACTCACGCTCAAACACAGATCCCGAACTCCAACAAGACTCACCTGCTTTTAGATTAAGCTCCGTCGAGTTTCGAATGGCCACGCAATAGAGTTTAGAGTCACCGCCGGCAATATTGACCGTTGGATCAACCGATTCAATCTTACCCGCCAATGATGCAAAATAGATAAGCTCGTTGTCGACAATCAGTGGATCAGACCAAAATCTATCGCCGCTGTCGCCTTCTTCGCTTGCATTATCTACGGGCTGCCTAGGCCATTCTGAGTTTTTATACCCATCGCCAATCACCCATTCAAAGTTGCCTGTATTACCAAAGCGTAAATCCGATTCATTTTTAGCTTTGCTTAAATCAGTCTCTGAATCGCAAACACCCACAGGCTCTTCATCTTGAACAGAGTAAAAACGATAGCGAATATCATCTGGAGAGCGGTCATCCCCGCCAGTCCCAAAATAAACATTGGGTTGCCCTGTTTCAATCATGGCAACTTGTGGCCTGGTAATAATCGGCGCCCAGTTTCTCGTGCCATCGCCGTCCATATCACCGGCATCAAAAAACACGCAGCGCTTCCACTGATCGATGTTGTTACGAAGGCTGCCGTCCATGGCAATTTTCCATACGCGACCTTCAAGATCGCCAAGATACATCCGGTCAACAAATCCATAACCAGGATCGTCGGTTGTACTAACATCCACCAGCATCGGTGAAGCGGCTAGGGCATTTTCTATATTGATCAAAGGAAGTTCTGCCGAGCCCTCTCCCATAACCGGGGCCTCTTCTTTCATCGTCCAATCTTTAAGCTTTTCACCCGTATAGGCATCCAAAGCATAAACCGTCCGCCCAACATTGCTGTTGTCTAGATTGCTGTAGCCACTGGCAAAGAAAACAACCCAGCGAGGATTGTTGTTTAAGCTGACTCGGCCGATCGCTGGCTCACTCCATGTCTCGCCCATAGCGGCATCCGGAATAGAATCCACACATTGCTCTTCGACCGGTCGGCAGAAACTGCCTCCTTCAAGAAAAGTCGTCGAATTCGAAGCGTAACTGCAACACTTGAGTCCTTTACCTGCGCCGCACTCAGGCCACTCTTCATTGGATGGATCAGCAATAACTTTCGTCACCGTCTGACATACCTGTGGCTGGCAAATTTCCAAACACTCCGTTGCCAGCGCAAAAGGCAAATCTGAAGCTTCAAGATTTTTTCTCGTAATCACAATCGTATCGATCTCGATATTATCTTTCATCGCCCAAATCGTCAGGTCGTGCTCACCTGCACCCAAGAGGGGTTGTACATTGCTCTTTACCCAGCCCTGGGTAACACCTGCGGGCAAACTGATGGGTGTTTGGTTAGCTGCGTATGACTCATCATTGTCGAGTGAATACCAAAGTAAGTTTTCACCCGTAGCATCAGGATCTTTCACTTTCATAAACACAAAGAAATAATCTTCGGCATTGCTGAGGTTAAATTTGTACTGAGCTAAGGCACAGCCACTGGAATACGCATCTCCCAAGCTCAAGTCCGAGGCCGGCTCTGGGCAAGCAGCCGTTTGATTGTTCACCTTAAGGTAAGGCTGGTTGCCGCCAAGCTTCGTCATCTTCTCGGCGACATCTGCGTAACCTGCATCTATGACCACCATGTTCCCATAGGTCACACTGGACTGTTGCGAATAAACACGGCCGTCCTGAGAACAAGAATCATCACATTCCCCGGGCTGACACTCTTCAGTTTCGTACTGCGGAATTCCAGAACAAATATCACCTTGGTTCTCGGTGGTATCGCTGTATTCCCATAGTGGAATCGGATCGATACCGGGATCCGTGATATCGAGGGCGTAATAGTAATTAAAACCGTCACCGCCGACACCCTTGGCTTGGCCGGCCAACAAAACTGTACGCCACTGCCCCAAAGAGTCATTGTAAACATCCTGAACGACAATCGGGCCATCCATCATGTATTCTTGTCGATAGTTGCCTTCGTCATCTCGCAAATCTTTCAGTTTGCTCATCAGGTTGTTGGGAATAAACATCCACTTCTCGTGACCCGTTTCCGCATCAAAAGCATGCAGCCCGCCGCCATTGGAACCAATATAAACCACGCCTGCTCGGTCAACCTGCGAAGCCTGAAATGCTTCATAGTTGCTTGCCGAGTAGGCGCCGTAATCGGCCGGAGCAACGGCGGGGCCGACAAAAACCGGTGACGAGTGACCCACATCGTAGAACTTCCAGCCATCAGGATGCTCAAGGCCATCTCGAACAAATTGAAAAAGTGAAATGGCTTCATCGTCGTCGGTGACATCCGTTAGATCTGGTAACTCTGGACTTCCCTCGGAAAGCTCCAACATGGCACCGACCTGCCCAGAATCCGATACCTCGTACGTCAAAATTCGGCGGCTGGTGCTCGCTCGCTCCTTTAAGAGCGCACCTGCCTCCCACTTAAGCGTGAGGTGAGGGTTGGGGCCAGGATTCACCCCGCTTTGCGTTTGGCCAATACCCGAGTCCGTTAAATCGTATGCACGCAGAAATCCCTCGTTCCCAGGATACTTAAAAGATGCAGAGTAAATAATGCGCTCTTCGGTACCAAGCTTCTGCGACAAGCCAGACCGCGAATAAAACTCTGGGCCCACTGCATTGACGGTAATATTTACGCCTTTAAACTGAGGAACATTTTTGGCCACTGCCTCAGCTTGGTTCAAAGCAGCATTTTCGTTGTCACCCACCGTTGCAATGGCCGGAACACTGGAACTGATGGCCCAGCGCAAATCGGTACCAAAGGATGTAAAGACATGAGCCTTCTCTGCCGTACCTCCCACCGACGTGGGCAGCTCATCGAGGGGCAATTCATCCCAGTCTTTGCCGTTGTTACTCAGGTAAAACTTTACGTCCATCGTTGCTGGGTCGTAGTTCTCAACAATCACGTCAGACAAAGTTGCACGAACAATCGCTTCTTCGCGCACATTGAAATCATCCATACGTTTGGAGAGGATCAAGGCGTCGGCGTTGTAGAGGCCTTTCCAAATATTATGGACATAGTAGTAATAGCTTCCCCAGGTTCGGTTCGTACCCATTATAAAATCAAGATATTCATCTTCATCATCATCTAGGTCGAGGGATGTGGCATAATGAATATGATCATTCATCGACGCCAAAGGAACAGGATCAAGCTCGAAACGGTCGCGTTCTTCGGTGGCCTCTCGGTTTTTAAACAACCAGAGCGTTGCTTGATCACTGTCTGTCCCGTTGCAACCTAAGCCAGAACGAGTCACCAAAAGATCAACACCGCCTTCAAGGTTCCAGTTGCCCGCATGAATACTTGTCACTCCACCGGGGCTATACGTAATAGACGTATTCGCAAACTGATTGTTGCCCGTGTTGTAGTAGTAGCGAATATGCTTTTGGCTCATGCTGGCATAAACAATGTCTTTTTCGCCGTCCGCATTAAAATCCTCAACAGCCAAGGCAGTAATACCACGGCCGGGTCCATCGCTTTCATTGCAACCGTCATTGGTTCTTGCTTCATTTGATTCGTCAGAAGCGTCCCCAATGGCTCCATCTTGAATGATAAGCTCACCGGTTAAGAAAGGGTCCGAACGGTTGGCAGATGACTTTTGTCGAAAGAGAAAAATCTTATGGGCAGAGCCTTTGCTTGAAGCCAAAACCAAATCCGCTTTGCCATCTCCGGAAAGATCTACAACTTCTCCAATATCCGATGAAATGTGCCAAGAAATCCCTTTGGCAAAAAGCGATGAGCCATTGCCAAGTTTGGTACGCGTAAAACTTGGCACTCCTTGAACATTCAAAGAACCCGTGTTCCAAAAAACATAGGCTACATCCAGATCACCTTCCTTGTTCTTGTTGGCCGCTCGCAGGTAAAGAACATCCTTCCAGCCATCGCTGTCAAAGTCGCCGGCAAAGAGGGCTGTCGCATATTTCCCGTCTCCGGAAAGAGCATTGTCCTCATCTGCCTGACAATCTGCATCGGCATCGTTGATTCCATTGCCATTGCCCGTCGGGCCATCAGAGTCGCGCCACCAGTTATCGGCACCGCCTTGCCCCGAAACAAAGTGTCCTGTGGTCCATGTATTTCCCGGAGCCAAAAGACCAACATCCCAACCCTGATGATTTTCACCAGAGTCATCGGGACCTTTATTCAGCATGTAGTGCAAGTGACAACCGCCGCTGCTCGCGGTTAAGGCTATGACATCTTGTGGTCCCAGAGGCTCGTCACTGTTGGAGTTGCTTCGAAAGTATCCGGATACAATTCGCGTAGGTTTAATACTCGGAGGCAGCGGAGCAGGCGCCGGCGGTTTGGCCTGAGGCATGCGATTGTAATTGCCCTCTCGAACAGCAAAGCCCACTCGAGCATGCGTCACGTAACCCTTGCCCCATCCGTGAGACCGGGCGCACCCAAGTTCGGCACAGGACTGATCCAAGCTGGATTCGCGTGTGTCTTCGTTCAAGTTATCTGTGAAATATTCAGAGAAACTACGGGGCGCTAAGAGAACCGCATTGGCATTGGCCCAAACGGTTGTTGCACCACAAACAACGAGTAATAAAAAGCCTATATGAATATGATACTTCATTAGAAATTACTCTCCGCACTTTGCGAAACCAAAATCTCAATCACCGAACGGGCACCGCGAATACTCACGCCATAGGCTCGGATATAAAATTGGTTATTGGAGTCTTCTAGATAATTGTCGTCGTCATCGTCGTCGCGTACGCCAACTCGAAAATGACCACCATTGTAAGCAATGCTGACCTGCTCAGGATGAAGCCGTCCCCAACCTACAAGTTCATTGGGAAAACAGGTTTCGTTTTGGGTAATTTGAGACGCCGTACAATGGGAGTCGTCCCCCAAAGCTTCAAAAGTGCTGTAGGCCAACAAGGTGTTGATTCTCAAATTAGAGCCGGCAATCAACCCCGGCTCCGTATTGAGTTTTTCTACCGCCCAGGCAATTCCAGCCTCAGCAATGTATCGCGCCGTTTCAGAGTTTCTTTCCGCTCCCGCCAATCGAGCGTCAACAGATGCACTCTGTAAAACGAGCATTCCCATAAATGTGATCACAATGGTCATCGCCATCGCCACCACCAATATCCAACCTCGCTCTTCACGCTTTATTGCTCGGTTCATGGCTCGTCTCTCAAAATGATGTCGTTGTTGCGCATGGAAATTGTGGAACGGTAGACATAACGGTTGTAGCCATCACTGCGGTCCGCAATCATATGGTCTTGAACATAAAGCCTGTGGTCACCCAGCCGATTCAGGTCTTCTCGGTACTGCCTGGTTCGAGCAACCACGGCGATACGAACCGCGGTGATGCGCGACTGAACCTCTCTCTCGTCAATATCGGTCACAGTACAATCACCGTCGTCTCTAGGGTCGTCGCACCAGAGATCAACCAGCCCATCTGGACTTTGGTCTGGGGGTGTCTCGCCTTTGATTCCGGTGTCGATCCCGTATTCAAGCTGAATCGTTCCAATATCTGTCGCCAAGTCCATTGCATCGGCCCAATCACCGGTTGGATCATCGATACGTAACTTCAAACTCGGGTGGCGCTCATTCGTTTTGTCCACTAGAAAATCTGCAACACTTACCGGACCAAAGTTATAAGCTCGGTAGCCATCGGGGCATCCCACAAAATCTGCGCTGCCTGTGTTCAAATTTTCAAAGTCGTAATTGTGGTAAGCGTTTCGATTTCCCGGGGAGTCTCCCGTAATCCTCACAACATCGGAGCCGTGGCTGCCCGATTCACATTGCCCAGAAATAAATGCCAAGCGGCCTTGCATAGATATCGAATCGTGAGGGTCCGACGTCCAAAGCGTTTGGTCACCAACCGGAATGTCATCACCGCCCGTTCCCGTAGAAGGGTCCCCGTCTCG
>CAZZDT010000035.1:1745-11865 GCA_964652435.1 uncultured Bdellovibrionales bacterium | reverse complement strand
ACGATTCTCGATTATGCAAAAAACAATTGATTCCTTTGGGCATCTGATTGCTGAGGGTTCAATTTGAACTGTGCCAGAAGATTCTGGCAATTCGGTAAGAAGAAGCTTTTATGGAATTTATAGGACGTATTTTAGAAGCCGGACTCGCAAGGTTAAGTGCCTTGTGGCTCCGGCTTTTAAAATGGTCTGTGATTCTTTTTCTTGTTGTTCTTTTAGGTCTACCCCTTTTGCGACAACTGGCTCCCACCCTGCCGGGTTGGCGATTATTTCCCCTTAGTTACAGTGGTTTGGTTTCCCAAAACTTTATGTTTTGGGCATCGGGGCGCACCTATGGTCAGAGTGAAGTCTATGATGCGCTGGTGTTTACTGCGCGTGAGGTGCAGCGAGAATTTCCCGGTAGTTATCTGGCCTATCTAGATATCAGCCATCGAAAAGGTGGACAGATACGAGGCCATTTAAGTCACAAAACAGGTATCGATGTTGATTTGCTTCTCTTGGGTAAGCACCCAAGCGGTGTCTTTGTACCAAGCGGGGTGTCTTATTCTGATATTGGCTACAGCTTGAAGTATGACTGCGTTACGCAGCGCACGGCCCAAGGCTATATCTTTGATGCTCAGAGAAATTGGGCGGTCTTGATGGCATTGCGCACCAATCCCCATCGAGACGTCAAACGAATCTTTTTGGAACCCTGCTTAAAGAAGCAACTTCTCGAAACCGGTCAGCGATTAGAAGCTTCGCCCGAGGAGTTAGCTTGGGTGGAAAGTGTGATTGGATATGCTGGAAAGAATGCGGCCGATCACTTAGACCATATGCATATCCGTTTTTCGGCGGCCAAGGCGAACTAAGTTTTCAAGCCCCAACTTTTTTGGAAAGAGCTTCCGCAAATTCTTTATCTACTTTGGCCTGGCCCTTAATCAGGTCGTTGATGCCCCGCATCATCAGAAGTTTCATCGTGGTTTCGATGTCTGCTGAATGATCCCCGGTTTTCTTGTTGATGTGATCCCGAATGAACTTAACGACGTCCATAAAGTGGTTATCCACGTCAATGATGACTCGATTATGTCCCAACCCTGCCATGTAGCCTCCTGGTGATTCTCTTTAACATGTCTCAGGACTTGAACAAGGATTGTAGGGAGATGTCGGATGTTTTGCTGGCTTTGGCCGAGGGCGAAGATCACATAAGATAATAGGGTTGTACTTTTGAAGGAAACGGGCTGATGGGACTCACATCCGTTATCTACTGCATTGCTGCGACTGTTGTCAGTGCCGGGCCAGTGTATGAACTGGATCCGGGCAAGGGTATCCATGAAGTCAGTGCCATGGCGGCTTATTGGGAGGACCCCGCTGTACTCACTCTCAATGAAGTGGTTTTGCCGGAAAATCAGAAACGCTTTGAGTCTTTTTCTGCTCTGGCGGAAAACTTTGGATTCAACGACCACGCGATTTGGGTTCGGGTTAATTTAAAGAACTCTTTGGACCGAAGAGCAAAATGGGTCCTTGAAATTGCTGATCCGCTTATCGACCTTTTTGAAGTTCACATTCCGGATGCTTTCGGTCGCTATGAAATGAAGAGTGGAGGTGACACGCTTCCGTTTGCCCATCGCGAGCTCAAGTACGAACGTTTTGCGTTTAAGATGCAGTTTGAGCCGGGAGAGATGAAATCGATTTTTATTTTGTTTCGCCCAGGCTATTCCAGCTGCAAGTTGAGAGCCTACCAGCCTCAAGTATTGACCGAGACGGTACATAGAGAGCAACTTTTTGCGGGTATCTTCTTCGGGATGCTTTTTTTAGCAATCATTTATAATTTCTTCATCTTCGCTTCGATGCGCCACGCGGCGTTCTTGGATTATGTGGCCTATGGTTTGGGGCTACTTGGGCTGATGGCTGTTGTAGATGGTTATTGTGCGCAGTTTCTGCTTCCTGGAATGCCTGTGTTGGCCAACCGTTTGATGGGAGTTTTTGTTGCTTGGAGCGGGATGAGCGTGGCGCGATTTATTGTCAATTATATTGGCGAGGAGCACCTATCTGTTGGCTTGGTTCGATACCTTAAGTTTTGCGTTATCTTGAATGGGCTGGCTGTCGTATTAGCTGCGGTGTCGCCTTCGGTTATCGGGGTTCCGGTCGCGCTCATTGTGGTAACTTTAGTGATCCCATCCATTGTATGGGCCGCAGTTTTACTTAGAAGTTCGCAGCATCCAGATGCGTGGAACTTCATTTGTGCGTGGGCGTGCGTAGCGGTAGGTGCCACGGTGTCTATCTTTATGCATTTGGGAATCATTAGTTTTGGTGTTCCACCGGTCCTTCCCATGAAAGTAGCATCTGCGTTTAATTTGGTTCTTCTCTCTTTAGGATTGGCCGCTCATTTTAGCCGTATTCAACGCGAGAATGCGATTCAAAGTGAAGTTTTGGTAAAGCAAGAGAAATTGGTTCAAATCGGTGAGATGATGGGAGAACTCTCTCATGAACTCAAAAATCTAAACAATGCATCCATTTTAGGAATGGCGGTCGAGCAGGACCGCGTTGGAGAGATTCTTACCTTTTTTGCGCATACGGATTCACGTTGGCCTGATATTGGTCCCGTTCTTTTTCAACCACGTGTTGCTGGTGGCATTGCTAAACAAAGGCTGGATAGATGGGAAAATATCGAGCTGGTGCACAAAGGCACCGCAGGTGTTTTTGACGAGTTACGAGAATTTATGGCTGGCTTGGCTACCGATGACGAATTGTTAAACGACTTAATGACCAAGCTGGCAACATTCGAATTAGCGCAAATGGTTTTACTGAATCATATCATTGCTCTGTCACGACGGTTGCTGATGATGAATACGACCGCCGGCCATGCGAATGGTCTTCTGGGAAGTGTTTTAAACTATTCGCGTGAAAGTGAAGACATTAAGGTTTGTGATTTGGCAATGGTTGTTGAGAGCTGCCACCGTCTGATTGCTAAAAAGCTGGAACTCAGAAGCATCGGGTATCAATTTCACTGTTCGGGCCAAGTTCTAGTAGCTGCATGCTCCTCCGATTTGCATCAGGTTGTTTTGAATTTGTTGGGCAATGCCTACGATGCGCTTGAGGAATCTTCTCAGGCAGAGAAATCTATTCATGTGTTTCTCGAAGCCGGAGATAACGACTCGGTGACCCTACAAGTCGAGAACAACGGTCCGGTCATACCGATGGCGGTAGCGGAACGGATCTTTGAGAGGAATTTTTCCACCAAAGGAAGCAAAGGAAGCGGGATCGGTCTCTTTGTTTGTCGTAAACTTCTTAGGAAAAATGGCGGTGACATCAGTGTAGAGTCCAGTGCACTGAAGACAGTTTTCTCGTTGAATTTATCCGCGGCAAATTAAGGTGTGACCATTGAAAATGAATAGATTGATTTTACAAACGACTCTGGCGGTAGCTGTTTGTGGCCTTTTGGGCTTGCCGGCAGGGGCTCAAGATTCAAATTCTGAAACGACACCCCCGTCAAACAGTCTTGATGAGCGAACGTCTGGTTCTGATGATGTTGTCGCAGCACCTAAGATGGACGACGACGAGCCGGAGGAAGTTTCTCAAGATACGCGCCTGCTTACGGTGGAGAAACCTGCTTGTCGGGTTGTTCAAGAGAAAGAAGTGAAGCCGGTTGAGAAGGTTGGTGCAGACAGAGTTTTTGCCGGTCACCGCTTTTTGAACCTCGGGTCTCAGCGTTCTGCTCTTATTATGTCCTCGTTTAACTTTGAACAGTCAGTGTTCAGTTTAGATATTTCGAGTCTTGCCAAACGAGAAGATGGTTCTGAGATAGGTATTGTAACCGAGGGATTGGGTGAGTTGCTTGGCTTTTCACTGAAGTTATCTAAGCTTATGTCGGTTGATGTAGCGGGAGTCATGCGGATTCAGCATGGTCCTGAAGCACCTGATTTGTTGTATCGCGGAGCCTCTTATCAGATCGGCGGTGTCATCGGCGCGACGCTTCAAATTTTTCGAGACGAGCAAATGGGCCTTCAAGTTTCAACGCGCCCTTGGTTCTCTTATATCAGTTCCCGAAATTACTCAGTGTTGGCCTTCGTGGATGGGGCTCGGCAGCTTGATGAGCAGGCCACATCTGATGAAGTTTTGGAAACCAGTGCAAAGGACTCTTTTCTAGAGGTAACAACGGCAATGTCGGCGGGCGGGAGCTTGTTGATGGCTTATGCTTGGGATGAAGCATTGGCCTTTCAGGCATCTTTAGACGTTGCGTGGAGCAGTGAAGAGTCTGATCCTGGACAATCTGCAATCGGCGATGTTGTAACCACGGAGTATCTGCGGGTGGCAGGAGCGGGGAGTGTTGAGTATGATTTTCGCTCCCAGGGATTGCCGGCAGCTTTTGCGGTTGAATACAAAATGACCTACGGCCGATTGGCCGACAATCCATTTCCCACAACCAGGAGTCGGGTGAGCCATCGTATTGGAATCGGCTCTTATTACACGGGGCGCGATGACCTGCAGCTGGGCCTAACTTACTATGCGCTTTTGGGTTTGCCTCGTTTGGAAGCCATTGATGCAGTGCCAACAGATCCTGTGCGTGAGAGTGACCCTGCGGTGGTAAAAATTCTAGCGTTTAATCTGTATTATTTCTGGTAAGTCACTTCTATCGTTATCGGGTTGAAGCAATCACTCTAGGAGCGAAGTCATATGATTGAGCCTTTGGTTCTTGCCAGTACCTCTAAATGGCGAGCCGCGATGTTGAATCGTCTAGGGCTCAGCTTCGAGCAGGTGGCTCCGGATTTTGATGAACTTAGTGTTCAAGAAGATACTCCCGAACAAGATGCGTTGGTCTGTGCTTTGGGGAAAGCCCGAGCAGCAGCCAAGACTTTGGATACGGGGTGGGTGATTGGCTCTGACCAAATTGCAGATTTAGACGGCGTTAGATTGCATAAGCCGGCAAATGCTGAGGAGGCAGCGGCTCGACTCTCTGAACTTTCGGGTAGGTGGCATGCACTGCATACGGCTGTCGTCTTGGTTTCAGCCAAGGATGGTACAGAACATACCTCAATGACCACCGTACGCTTGAAGGTCAAAGACCTGACTCCTGGACAGATCGACCACTATATTCAAGTAGATAATCCCATTGGTTGTGCTGGGGCTTATATGATTGAGGGCCTTGGAATCGCTTTATTTGAAGAGATTCAAGGCTGTGATGAATCGGCAATTGTTGGCTTACCCTTGATGGCGCTCTGCGGATTGTTGCGCAGGGTAGGGATTGAGCCCTTAAGCGCTTCACCAAGTGCCCTGACTGGGCATAGATAACCAGGGTTCTTGTGGTGGCAGTGCTTCACCTTTTTGCAGAAGTTCCACTGAAATTTCATCCGGTGAGCGCACAAATGCCATTCGACCATCTCGAGGTGGCCGCAGAATGGTGACGCCAGCATCTTGTAGTTTCTGACAAAGAGCGTAGATGTCATCAACGGCATATGCCAAATGTCCAAAATTACGGCCTCCAGAATAAGGCTTTTCCTCATCCCAATTATGGGTGAGTTCAATCTCAGGAGCTCCCGGCTCTGTGGCCAGGAAAACCAAGGTGAATCGGCCTTTTTCCACATCTTTCCGGCGAGTTTCGACCAACCCCAGGTGTTTGACGAAGAATTCAAGTGATTTGTCTAGATCGAAGACACGGATCATTGTGTGGAGATACTGCATGGTTAGAGCCCTTTAAACTGTTGCTGGGTGGTCTCTAACACATAAATGAAAATATCGATACGTGCTCTGGTGCAATTGTATTTCTTGGGGTATCGCTTCCGGAATGACTCGAAGAATTTGTATGGTGGCCTATACCCACTACCACACCGACGCACGACCCAGAAGAACGGCTGAAGCATTGGCCGCCCGAGGGGACCACGTCGACTTTCTCTCCTTGGAGTCAGATACGCCTTCTGGACCGGAAGTTATCCAAGGCGTGAACCTATCGCCCCTGCAACTTGGACGTTACCGTGGTGGAGCCAAAGGGCAGTACTTAAAGAGTTACATTCAGTTTTGGTTCAAAGCTATGATGCAGGTGACGCGCAATCATCTACGTGAGCGCTACGATGTGATCTACTTTCATACAATGCCCGATTTCATTGTGTTCGCAGGTGCCTTGGCGAAACTGAGTGGCGCGAAAATTATCTTGGATGTTCACGATATGATGCCTGAACTCTATCAATCCAAGTTCGGTATTGGCGATAAACACATCTTGGTGAAAGCATTGAAGCTTCAGGAAAAATGGAGCTGCCGATTTGCTGACCATGTAGTGTGCGTGCATGAGCCGCATCGTGCATTGTTGGCCGGGCGAGGTTGCGTCCGTAAAGGCATTTCGGTCTTGTTAAACCTTCCTGACCCTGCGGTTTTTGATGGTGAAGATAAACAAGCAAAAGATGAGGGGAGCATTGAGAGTCCTCGTCTGGTTTATCATGGCACAGTCGCATCTCGGCTTGGTCTGGATGTAGCCGTGAGAGCGCTGGTGCGTGTGCGGGAAAAATTCCCAGGAGCGACATTCGATATTTATGGCAGTGGCGACGCCCTTGATGATGTGCGGGCTGCGGTTGTCGAGACGCAACAAGAAGATGCCGTTTGCGTGACAGGTGAGTTTTTCCCGGTAGAAGATATCCCCAAGATGCTTCGGGGAGCTTCTTTAGGAGTGATTCCAAACCGTTTGGATGTTGCCACGGATATGATGTTGCCAGTGAAGCTCCTAGAGTATCTTTATCTTGGTATTCCTGTTGTGGCGCCGGGACTTAAAGCCATTCGACATTATTTCTCGGACGATGCGGTTGCTTATTACGAGCCTGGGAACGAGGAAGAGTTAGCCAACGCTATTATTCAGGTACTGAGCGAGAAGGAACGGCGAGAAACCCAGCGGGTTCAAGCGCAGGCTTTCTACGCGGAGCATTCATGGGAGTATGCCAAAGAGCGTCTTTTTCAGGCTGTTGATTCGCTTTGATACCTTTGTAACCGCACTTGAGTGCCGGTTCCTCTCGGGACTATAAGAACCCCACCATTTCTTGAGGCTGGTTGAGGGACCTATGGATACTTACTCTTATCAATATCTCGTCGGTGGCCTGGTTTTTCTCGGCGGTCTTTTCTTTTCTTGGCGACAGGGTTTTATCGGCCTTTCCGGGGTTGGTTTTCGCAATCTGATACTTCTGATTGCTGGCTTCGCTGCTTACATGGGTCTTCAAGGTTATATGCAGTACGGCACCATGGCTGTTCGGGCGCCGGTTGATTATCAAGGAGCGGGTCTTAAGGAGGGCATGCGGGGAACCAAACTCGACTATGGAATCATGGTTGGCTATTTTTTGGTCATTTTGGGAATCGGTACTTGGTTTGGCAGAGCACAAAAGACAACCAAGGATTTCTTTTTTGGTGGTCAAAAGTTTGCCTGGTGGCTTGTCGCCTTTAGCTTGGTTGCTACGACCATTGGTTCGTATAGTTTTGTTAAGTACTCGAAGGTAGCCTACCAGTATGGTCTCAGCAGCAGTCAAACTTACTTAAACGATTGGTTCTGGCTTCCATGGTTTATTTTCGGTTGGCTTCCTATTGTTTATTTTTCTCGCGTTGTTTCTATTCCTGAATATTTTGAGCGGCGCTTTAACCGAACTGTGCGTGCTTGGGCCACAGCCCTGATTTTGGTTTATCTCATTGGCTACGTGGGCGTGAACCTTTTCACCATGGGCAAAGCGCTTCAAACGCTCCTAGGCTGGCCTATCTTCTGGTCAGCGGTCATGGTTGCGACGATTTCAGCCATCTATGTTACAGCCGGGGGACAAACCAGCGTCATCATGACCGACCTCTTTCAAGGCGTGATGCTTTTGGCCACAGGATTGTTGATTCTTTATTTGGGCGCGGAATACCTGGGCGGGTTTCAGGGGCTTTGGGAGAACCTGCCTCGAGAGCATCGTCAGGCATTTCCAAATTTCAATACAGATCCCGGATTCAATGGAGTAGGCATCTTTTGGCAAGATGCCATGGCCAACTCGGCCATGTTTTACTTTTTGAACCAAGGCGTGATGATGCGCTTTATGGCGGCGCGATCCGTTGAAGAAGGCCGCAAGGTGGCAGTGGCTGTGTTGATTATCCTGATGCCGATTGCTGCTTGTGTGGTTGCGTCCGGGGGATGGGTTGGTAAAGCGTTGGAAAACGCAGGCGTTCTTCCATCCAATATGGAACCATCAAGTGTTTTCTTTATTGCGTCGGAGTTCCTGTGCACGACACCCGGTCTCTTCGGGCTTATTATGGCAGCGTTAACCGCGGCGCTCATGTCCACGGTAGATACACTTATCACCGCTGTCGCCGCAATTATCGTAAATGACGTTTACACACCGCACATCAATCCCAACGCCAATGATAAGGATTTGCTGCGGGTCGCCAGGGTGACGAGTGTGGGTGTGACGCTCCTGGGAATTGCCCTGGTCCCAGTGTTTATGATGTTTGATTCCATTTACGCAGCCCATGGAGCTTTTACCGCTGCAGTAACACCACCTCTGGTTGTGACTTTGTTGTTCAGTGTTTTCTGTCGTCGGTTTACGGCCAAAGCGGCAACTTGGACTCTGGCCGGTGGTATGGCTTGTATCTTGGTATCCATTGTTGCCCCCGAAGTGATTACGCCTTTTGCTCATGGTATTCCGATGCAGGATTCAGGCGATGGAGTTTTGTCGGGAGCCCGCCAGTATAAATATATTCGTGCATTTTTTGGCCTTTCGGTAAGTACGCTGATTGCGGTTGTCGTCATGTTTATGACGAAGCCCGAGCCCCTGGATAAATACCGAGGTCTCGTGTGGGGAACCATCACCGATGCACTGAATCGGTACAAAGGTTCAGATACGCCGCGGCGTCCTAAGGCCTCCGCTTTGGCGATGCCATCCAAAATGGATGTTGAACAAGAGTTGGTTGGAGAGGGCAAACTAAGTGTGGTGAATATCTCCGAGGGCTTGTCCAGCGCATTGGATGCCCATGAAGGAGATTTGCTTTACATTTCAGATAAGCGGTGGTGGCTTGGTGGATTGCGCTCGGCTCATGCTGTGGTGGGCAAGGTTGAAAAGGGAGCCGATAACCCAAGCATTGTAATGGGGCCCGAAACTTATTCAGCGGTTATTCTGGATACCCGTTCTGATATGGAAGTAAGTGTAGACAGGCTCTATTGAATTTGTCTCGTCTTGCGACGCATTTCTAAAACATCCAAGGCTTCTTGCAGATGAGACTTAAGAATGACGCGTCTCTCAATGAGGATTTGTCCAAGCATTCGCCATTGGCCACTTTCACGCTCTTGAAGTTGAGTGCGCAGTGCTTCTTGCACGTCATCTAAGCTTGCATAGCCCACTTCGACCAGAACTCGCCCCAGCATGGTGAATTCTTTCGCTTCATTGTTACCGTGATCGGCTTTACCCAGGGTTTCAAGAATATGGTCGACTTGCTCAACGTTGAGTCGTCTTAGGAGGACCAGCACTTCCCAAAGTCGAATGGGACGGCGGTGTTTTTTTTCCAGAATCTCCTGCTCCGCGAGCGCATCGTCGATGTCTCGGGGAGTAACATACATCATTCGTGTGGAAGATTGGGCAAACCAGCGGTCAACCTGGCTATGAATGGACTCGAACTCCATAATTTCTCCGTGTTTCTCACACCCAGCTGCTGAAAAGAATGAGCACGCGTTGAGAACTATAAAAAAGCTACCTACTGAGAATTATAACAACGAAATTGAATTCAAATCCAACATGAAGCAACTTGACTGATATTTATAAGGTATTTTAATGTTTTGTGTCGTCCTTTATCCTACATTGAGATGCTCTGTTTAGAAAAAATGCCATTGAATTTGACGAAGACCTCAACGTCTGAATAATTGAACCCGCCCGGGCGCACATTGCACATGGGACTTTAGAAAACTTCATGGGAGTGAATGAAATGAATCGCAAGCTATTTTTGGTAATTTCTACTGCAGTGATGATGTCTCTAGGCGTTTGGGCCTGTGGCGGTGACGAGGATCATGATGGACATGACCACACCGACGCAGCAGACGCATCTGACGCATCTGACGCTTCTGATGCATCTGACGCGACTGACGCAACTGACGCAACTGACGCAACTGATGCAACTGATGCAACTGATGCAACTGATGCAACTGACGCAACTGATG
>CAZZDT010000035.1:0-1645 GCA_964652435.1 uncultured Bdellovibrionales bacterium | reverse complement strand
GCAACTGATGCAACTGATGCAACTGATGCAACTGATGCAACTGACGCAACTGATGCAACTGATGCAACTGACGCAACTGACGCAACTGACGCAACCGATGCTTCTGACGAGGCGGACGCTTCTGACGCTGTAGAGCTTAACGAAGCATGCCGTACCGCATGTGAAGGTCTTTTGACTTGTTCACTAGAAGAAGATGCTGACGGTAACGCTCTTTGTCCTGGAACTGCGGCTGCTCTTGCTGAAGCAGAAGCTGCGGGTCAGGGTGATGAGTATCGTACAGTGTTCGTTGAGACTTGCATGGCGAACCCACAGTGCACTCTTTCTGGTGCAATTGTGAACACAGATGCTTGTGGAACAACCATCTCAACCATCAGTGGAATCAGCGCTGACTTCGCAGCTGCTTGCCAGGGCGAATAAGCTATCTGATTTATAGGCTATCACCTCGGGTGATTTGGCCTTAAAAATTGAATTTTTAGAGCGCCTTCAGCCTTAATCGGGTTGAAGGCGCTTTTTTTTTCGAGAATTGCTCCATCTTACCTCAAAACTCTTGATATCTATAAAGAAGTGAAGACGCCGCCGTTGGGTGGATGTTATTTGGAGCCGAAATGAGTGATGTGGACTATCAAATATTGGTAATTGAAGATGACCCCTCTGTGGCAGCTGGCCTTGTCAGTGGCTTGAAAAAAGAAGGATATGGTGTCGAGCTGGCCAGTGATGGCTCCAAAGGAACAGCCCTCGCGCTGAAAAATACCTACGATTTGATAATCCTGGATTTGAATTTGCCGGAGCGAGATGGCTTTGAGGTTCTGACCGCTTGGCGAGATCGCATCTCAACGCCTGTGATTGTGTTGACCGCTCGGACAGAGCTTGATGCGCGGCTCAAGTCGTTTCAACTTGGAGCGGTGGATTATTTGCCGAAGCCATTTTGGATGGAAGAGCTGGTGGCTCGGGTACATTCTCGTTTAAGAATCCGGGAAGATAGTCCTCACCGAACTGTGAGTTGGCAAAATGTGACTCTGGATTTGGATGCGCGAACGGTTGCGGTAGGAGATGCTACTGTTGAGTTGACCTCCCACGAATTCAACATCCTTTCCTTTCTTGTAGAACGACCGGGCCGCGCGGTTACCCGGCGTCAGTTGGCCGAACATGCCTTACCGGAGTCTGGAGCCAGGTACGACCGAACGGTCGATAGCCATATGTCTCGTATCCGTAACAAGCTTGGTGCTGAAGCAGCGGGCCATATCAAGACCGTTTGGGGTGTAGGTTACAAGTTCGATACCGCGCAGGCGTCTGAATGAGACATCCCATTGGCCTGCGCACCAGGATTTTGGTGACATCTGGGATTTGTGCGTTTTTGCTTGTCGTCGTCTCGGCCGGTTTTATTTTACAGAATCTTAAGCGTGCCATTTTGAACACCGTGGCTATGAGTCCTTATCTCGTTACGGTTGAGGAGCAGGCTGAGTGCCTTCGTGACCCTCAAAATTGGTCCAAGGTGAAGGACTCGGATGGTGCCTTGGTTTATGCTTACAACAGCGAAACCGGTAAATCGAAAAATCCGGATGCTCCGCCGATTGAGCCAGAAATGTGGGAAGCCGTGCTCTCTGGTGAAAGTTTAGCCATTAAGAATGAATTACAATCTCCATTT
>CAZZDT010000034.1:0-11886 GCA_964652435.1 uncultured Bdellovibrionales bacterium | reverse complement strand
TGTAGTCGATACTTTTTTCTTGAAGGCCATCGATAAGTGATAAGCCTCGACGACCAATACGCATGTCGCAACCCGTATCCATACCAAAACGAACCGGTCCATCGAGCCAAAAACTGTCGAATTCAGGCGGACCTTCGATATGAATCATGGTGTAGTCTTCAAGGAGAAGGTGGAGCCAACCTCGTGGCTTGAGGACCGCTTTACATTGGGCAACGATGGCTTCGGGCTGGGGGACAGCTTGTAAGACATGGCGGCAGACAACGAGGTCGAAGCTTGCGGGAGAAAACTTTAAATCAAAGGCATCACCTTGTTGTATTTGAACCCTTGGTCCAAACTGCGAACATCTCTTTTGGGCGCGAGCAACATGCGCAGCATCGAGTTCAATGCCAATCACGGAAGCTTCTGGGTAATGTTGGGCCAACGATGCAGTGAATTCACCGGTTCCACAACCAACGTCCAATATGGTTTTTGGGGCTCCGTATCTTTCAAATAGGTATTTTTCCTGAGGCCAAATACATCGGACCTGCGCAGCCAAAGTACGGACCATGCTTTCGTCGGCCATTTGAGCCGCTTGGGGATTCAAATCTGTCATTTGTTTGTTTCGTGAATCATGGTTGTAGAGAGAAGGTTTATCGAACTTTTAAGTGCCCCGAAAAGGCTCTGGTTAAGATTGATTGTCGAAGTGCTGCGGTCGCCTCCAGTTTCATCTGATAAACAGACTTCATAGCCTCTATTTCTAAGTTGAGTTTATCGAAATGCGAGACCAGTTGTTTCTGAACCGTGAGTGGGGGAATCAGAAGCTGAACCCGGGCGAGAGATGTACGCGTGAGTTGAGGTTGAGCTGCACCCGTTATAAAGGCTGAAAGATTGGCGACGGTTGCCAAATAGTATGCCAAGTAGTCCAGAGATATTTCTGGACCACGGGGTCTCACCACCATTGCATTGCCAGTAATCCAGCATTTTTCGTTTGTTTTATTAACGGTGCCACAGGTGGCCCCACGGCAGGTGAGCAATAGTTGCGGGCCGCTGTGGTTAAATTGATTGTATCGGCCAATGATTCCGTTTGCGCCATAGACAGGGTAAGTGCCATCCTCCACGAAGTCTTTTTTTGAGATATTTTTGGGCTGATACATTTCACAGGTGTCACCAAGAGTAGTGTGAGCCCATGAGCTTTCAGCGTTTTTGTCTGGTTTCAGACTCTGACGAAGTTGACTTTGAAAGAGTTCATCGCAGTTCGCTAAGTTTTTACGATTGTTTTGTGTCGCAGTGTCGATAGCCTGGATAGCTTGATTGAGTACCGCTACAATCTGCTCTTGCTCGTTGAGTGAAGGGTAACGTAGAGGAACGGGCTTGAGCGATTGTCTGGTGATTTGTGGTTGAGCGGATCCTGTAATGATTGATGATAGGTCAATACCGCCCATGAAATAGTAGGCCAGATAATTTAAGTTTATGGCGGATGTTTTAGGCCGAATAACCATTGCATTGCCGGTCACCCAGCATTTGCCATTTGATATATTGACAGTGCCGCAGGTCGCCCCTCGACAGGTTAAAAGGAGCTGATCTTCGCTGTGGTTGTATGCGTTGTATCTGCCAATGATGCCATTGGCTCCATAGACAGGGTATTTGCCATCGGGGATGAGCTGCCTTTTGGCGATGGTCTTGGGTTGGTACATTTCACAAGTGTCCCCAAGTGTTGATTGGTGCCAGTGAGCACTCATAGAAGGTCTCGTACTTGGGTTAGAAGTTGAGTGCTTTGCGCATCAAGGTTCGCGATTTCTTCTAGAATCACTGCAGGGGCTCGTAGTTGGTCTTGCTTAGGTGCATTGGGATTGCGTGGAGAGAGCTCGAACGTCTCGGCGTTTAGTTCTGAACTTGTCACATGCCAAGAGTTTACTGACTCACTGAAGTCTTTTTGAAGATTGATGAAATCATCCAGGTCGAGGTCGTTGAGCGGGGTAGTCTTGCCAAGCTTTCGGCCAGGGTTAAGCTGATAAAACCAGGTGCTCTGCGTAGGCGTGCCTTTTTCAAAGAACAGAACTACGGTTTTGACACCTGCACCTTGGAATGTGCCATTGGGGCAATCGAGTACTGTGTGAAGGTTGCATGTTTGAAGAAGCTCTTTTCTTAACGAGCAGGCAGCATCGTCGGTGTTCGACAAAAATGTGTTTTTGATAACGATGGCCGCTCGGCCGCCGGTTTTCATACGACGAATACAGTGCTGTAAAAACAAAAAGGCTGTTTCGTTGGTCCGAATTGGAAAGTTATCTTGTACTTCCTTGCGTTCTTTTCCGCCAAAGGGAGGGTTGGCTAAAACGACATCGAAATGGTCTTCGTCTTTAAGATTCTCGCATGTATCCAGTAGCGTGTTGGCTCGTTGGATGTTGGGTGCCTCAACATCGTGGAGAATGAGGTTCATGGTTGCGATGATGTATGCGAGATTCTTTTTTTCTTTACCAAAGAAAGTTTGGGTGTTGAATATATCTTTTTGAACTTCACTCAATGCATTGCATCGAATGTAATCGCTGGCTTCACAAAGAAATCCGGCGGATCCGAGTGCTGGGTCATAGATACGCTCACCGATGGTTGGCTTGATGATTTTGATGATGGCCCGAATCAACGGCCTTGGAGTGTAGTACTCGCCGCCATTTCTTCCGGCGTTTCCCATATTTTTAATTTTCGCTTCGTAGAGTGCGGACAATTCGTGTTTCTCAGCTTGGGAGCCAAAGCTTAAGGTGTCCACTAAACGGAGAGCATCTCGAAGGCTATGTTCATCCTGAAATTTGCAGGCCAGTTCACCGAAGATATCGCCAACTTTGTGTACGAGGGTTTGCGTGGACGATGCGCTTTGTTTGAAGCTGCGTAGATAAGGAAAAAGTTCCTGAGTTACGAAATCAAGGAGGGCACCTTCGCTGTATTCAAGTTTTGTCCAAATGGACCAGCGGTAGCGTGGTTCAATGATGTAATTGTACCCTGTATTCGACAATTCAGCGTCTTGGGCTTTCTTCTTTTCATGGTCATCGAGATATTTGAGAAAAAGCATCCACGAAGCTTGTTCAATGTAGTCGAGCTCAGATGAACAGCCAGCCTCTTTCCAGAGCACATCGTCGATGTTCTTGAACGTTCGCTCAAACATTGCTGATTCTCCCTGCCGCTTGGGGCAGGGTCTTATCGCAAAGAGCCGGGCGGTGTGTCTATGACGAACCCATAAATCTAATAATTACAATAACTAAGCCTGTGTTATCCGGTGTCGGTTATTGTGTTTTTTGCTCTAATCGGGCAATAGAACTCTGAATTTAACCGGTGAAAGTTACATTTTCCCTATTGGTAACCGAGACTTAGGCGGTAAATCGCTGGTCTACCCCTGGTGGTCGGTATAGACTTTTAAAAGAGTCACTTTTGGGGGAGTGAGATGTCCAAAATCAAACCAGCTGCAGGTGGTCTGCGTCCTAACGTACCGGCTATGGATTCTAAACCAGCCAGTCAGGGAGCCAGTAAGCCAACTGCTATACCAAGCACCCAAGCCCCAGTTGTTCGTGACCTATACGATAAGGCATCGGCTGCAACGAACTCTAAGGGCGGTCAAACCGCAGCACCGGATGCTCCGACATCAGCTCCAAAAAAGAAAGCGGCGACCCATGCGGCTGCCACCGCAGCGCCATCTGCCACGAGTATTGATCTTGAGGGATTACAGAGCCTCGCTACACGCTACAATTTGGACAAAGCCTGGGACATCAGTGACCCTGCGGAAGCCTCGACGCTTTTAAAGCGCTTTGTTGAAGTGGAACAAGAGCAGGTCAAAAAAGAAATCGCTGCGCTTCCTGCTTTGGTAGAGTGGGAGAATTTAGTCGACAACAATTTTGCCAAAGTAGACCAGGCTATGAATGCGCTCAAGGCGGCGTGTGAGGATGACCCTGAAGCCCTAAAGACTGCGTGTGAAGATATCTTTCTCTTGGGTAACAAAGATCTTGATTTGGGAACTGTAGCGGTCCGCCATCCTGCAATCATTCAATCTGTAAAGATTCTACATTGTGCACAAAATCCTTTAACACGTCACGAGGCAGAAATTGGTTTTGATGCCTTTAAATATCGACCTCAGGCTGAGTTCTCAAAAGAAGACATCGGTATTGCGCTCGCTGAAGTACACGACGATGAATCTTCAAAATACAATAATTTGGGCGGCTGGGCTGACCATTTTACGCATCGGCCTTACGGTGCTCAAAATGGTGCAGCCATTTTTGAAAAGGCGATACAAAACCCGGGTCCCAATGGTGAACTCCATATTGAATGGGGCAAGGGCAAAGATGCGACCGTTCACAATAATCCAGAAAATCGCCCCTTCATTCATGCCCTTGAGTTGATTGCAGCACGTCACGACCCTTCAAGTTTGTCAAAGCCGTCTGACCGTGCAGCGTTGGAATCAGTACTCGAGAAGGTTGGTGGCGCAGACAACTTGGGCTTTGATGGCCGTAGTTTAACGAAAGTAGGACGGGCTCTGGCTAAGAGCGTTGCTGAGGAGCAAGCGGAAACTCGGGCAAAGCTTGAGAAGCTTCCTGATAATCAAGATGAACTGACGCAACTTACTCGGGCGACGCTTCTGGCATCATCGCGTGATGGTAGTTTCGATGTGAATGGTAGGTTTGTGGACCCTGAAATATTTAACGACCCCAGTTTGACCATGGCTTTGCGAATTGTGGGCTATCGCTGCGATTTGCCTGATTATAATGTGCCGGGAACCGAAGAAGATGTTGCCAAGAATTATTTTGCGAAGGATCCCGAGAAGCCGGGCTTTAATGTTGAGAATATCGCCGAGTTGGTGAATTCAAACCGTGCTTATTCCAAGAAGCAGAGTTTTCTCTCAGTGGAGCGGTTAGCCGATGAATACAATCTTCAAGTGAACAGCGATGCGAGTATCAAAGATAACCTCGATAGCTTAACGGCTCAGTTGAAGAGGCGTTCCGGACAGTATGATAAAGCAGAAAAACAGCTGAATTGGTTTACGGAGTCACTTGAAGAATCCAACGAACCGAAGTCGACGGACCCTATTCGTAAGGGCCTACTGAATATGGTTGGGCAGAGTACTGATAAGGCTTTGAACTCTTCAAAGATTGGGGATTGGCAAAGTACACGCTCAAATCTTGCAGAATTGCATACCTCATTGAAGGTGATTGACGACCAATATGACCCAAGCACTTTGGAAAATCTCAACCTGAACGAAGTGCTTGATAGTCTCGATACGATTACCCGACAGGCGAGCGAAGCCAAAGAGTGGCAAACCTTGGACATAGTGTATTCTATTCTTAGTTTGGGAATATTTGCTGCGGTGAAGGCTTATAAGGCGCAAGGCAGTGGGGAGGCTCTTGAGCGGGTTGGCAGTATTCGAAGTGAAATTCGGAAGCTTCGGGGCGATCCTGATAATGAGATATCTCGCCTTATTCAGTTAAGAGATACCATTGATACCCAGATTGGACCGAATATTCGTGATGACCGAGGGACCGAGTTTATGACGTTCTTCCGCAATCATCTCGATGCGGAAATATATAAAGCGATGCGGGATGACTTAACCAATCAGGTAACCGAGCAGCTTGCTTATTTGGAAAAAGGTGGCGCTTCCGATTCGGTGAATTTTGAATTGGGTGCGGGCTGGGGCGCGGGTTCAGTTGCTCAGGTTAAGTTAGGTTTAACCGGTGGCCACTCTGTGAGTGGTGGAGATGACCGGCGAGTGCGCGAGGGAACAAGCTTTGGTCTTACCATCGGAACATCGGGGAATGTTGGAGCTGCCTCCGTGTCCGGCACGATTGGGGGAGGGGCGAAAGCCGGAAAAACCTTTAAAAACGTTCACGACTTTGTCGAGTACCATCAAGATGACCTTATGCTGACGTTATTGCGCGGACTCCCGAATATCCCTGACTCTCTGCGTGATAAAGAGACTATCAACCGAGCTTTACAAGCGGATGCTGCTTCGCAGTCTGAAGTTGATTCATTTAATTATCTAGCTCGGGCTATGGGTGTCTTTAATGAGCACGAAGGCTTTGAGTTTAGTAGAACTTCAACGCCGATCCCAACTCAGACAGTGAGTGTGACGGGCAAGGCTTCAATTGGTGCTAAGGCCAAGCTGGGAACAACCGGTGTTTCCGGTGGTCTTAAAGCGCAAGGAACGCGCACCACTTTTTATAAACAAGTAAATTTACTTGATTATCTTAAGGCCAATCTTGACGACCTGGATGCGGCGCAGCCTAGGCATAACCCTATGGCGGTTTCTATCCGGGACTTTCCTGAATACGAAACCATTGAAGCTTTTCGTGATCGCGTTTCCACAATGCCAACCCGTCAGGAGCGGATTGAGACGATTTTAGATGGTATGGCCCGGGTAGCCGGCGAATTTGGTAGCTACAGTCAAAGCGTTACCAGTTACGACGACCTTAAGACGGTACTTAGCCCAATCTATAAAAGTCCGCTTGAGAAAAATCTTCAAAAGATGAAGCATGAGTATCAACACAATCGCGGTGTCCGAAATCGAGAAGATTTTGTCCAGGCGTGCATGCTTACCCATGCCCATTTGGTGAAGGCTTTAAAAGACGAGTGTAAGCCTGGGGAGTTTGAGCAATTCGATTTATCAGGATTTGATGACCAATACGCTATGCCGAGATTACCAATGAGCGATAAGCAATTGGCGAGCCTGCGTAAGCAAATGACTAAGGTAGGGACTGCCAAGGCTGCCTCTTTTGACGTAGGGTTTAGTCTAGAAGGTGGAGCAGAAGGCGGTGCGTCAGCTACGCTTTCTGAAATTAAGAACAATTCAAACCCAGATAACGATGGTGTTTATCTTACTTTAAGTTTTGCGGCGTCGTCTGATATTTCGCCGCTCCTACCGGTGATTATCGATCAGCTTCAATCCTTAGATCGAAAATCCATTACAGATCCAGAAAAGCTAGCAACAGTGACCAAGCAAGTGGTTGCCAGTGCTGCTGCTGGCGCGATTGCTGAAGCTACTATTCCTGGTTTGGATTTGTCGGGGAGCGCCGGAGCTACGGTTGAGTTAAACTTTATTAAGTCTCATGGACTCGCGCTTCAATATGCACGGATCAATGGCGGCACCTCGGTGGGTGGCTCGGTTGAAGATGTCCCGGTTGGCGGTGGTGTTACCATGAGTGGTGGTGCCAGTGTTAGTAAGACTCGTAACTTGGGCGAGCGTCTAGGCACTAGAACCATTACCTACGTCCAAACCCAATGCAATGGATTCAAGCTTGCCGGTGGAGATTGGAAACGTGACTTTCGAAACTGGTGTTTGGATTCTGGTCGTAAAGAACAAATACGTGACTTGGCCATTCAGATGGCATCGGACAAAAGTAACGCCAATCTAGAGTTAATGGATGTTTTAGAGGGACTCGGGCACAACGATGGTAAGCTTACGACTGAACTTCAAGAGTCGATGAAAACTCTGTTGGATACAG
The DNA here is from genome assembly GCA_964652435.1 of uncultured Bdellovibrionales bacterium. Classification (GTDB taxonomy): domain Bacteria; phylum Myxococcota; class XYA12-FULL-58-9; order XYA12-FULL-58-9; family JABJBS01; genus JABJBS01. The sequence continues at coordinate 4,435 of CAZZDT010000034.1, read as the reverse complement.
AAAATGCACCCCTTGAGGATGAGGATGTTGCCCGTTTCGCGGACGCCTTTGCCGATGTAATTGTCAAATCGGCGGGCCGCGGTGGTTTGGCAAGAGCAAAACTCGATAAGGCTGGCTGGGTACCAGACTGATATTGAATGTTTATAGGTGGTCCATGAGTGAGAAAAATTTGCTTCAAGCAATCGCCTTTGCCGCCGAGAAGCATCGCTTTCAACGTCGACGAGACAGTGCGGAGTCTCCGTATATCAATCATACAATTGAGGTTGCTCGCATCTTGAGCGAAGAGGGTGGTGTTGACGATTGTAATGTTCTCATTGCAGCGGTGCTTCACGATACTGTTGAGGATACAGATACGAATTTGACCGAGTTGGAAGAACTGTTCGGGCCTGAGGTTGCCGGTTGGGTTGACGAGGTGTCCGACGATAAGACTTTGCCAAAGCTCGAGCGTAAACGCCGGCAAATTGAAAGCGCCGCAAGTAAAAGTGCAGAGGCCAAGTTGATAAAAATGGCTGATAAAATCTCGAATCTCCGAGATATTGTAGAGGAGCCTCCTGTGGGCTGGAGTCACGAGCGTTGCCGTGAATATGTCGAGTGGTCTCAAGCAGTAGGCGTTGGACTGCGCAATGTGAACGCTGAGTTGGAGGCACGATTGGATGATATCATTGCCAAGGGCCTTAAGGTGTTCGATTGACCTCAATTGCTGGGGCGAAAGACTTCGTATCCTTCTAAAATCTTTAAGGAATATGGGAATTTTCTTCTCTCTCTGAACAAGTCCTTCTTTTGATCGTAAGAGCCTATTTTGTATGACAATTTTCCTTAAGTTTTCCTGAATTACGTCGTTGTGACTCCTGTGGGGTCGAGGGCATTCGGTCATTATGAATGACTCTTGGCAATATGGAGTGGGTGATGGGTAGGATTGGTGCCAGCGATAGCGGCATGTCTAGAGCCGTTTCGAATCTATCGGCAATAAAATTACATTCAGTGTCAGAGACGAAGCCTGTTATCTGGTTAACGGGAATTTCCGGTTCAGGAAAGTCGACCATTGCTAATCTACTTCATGAGGAGTTTACGAAGCTTGGTGTTTCGTCGGTTATTCTTGATGGAGACATTGTTCGAAAGTTTTTCGAGGGCGACTTGGGTTACACGCGCGCCGAGAGGATTATGAACGTAAGGCGGATTGCTTTCGCCGCGAAAATGCTAGCGGAGTGTGGGACCACAGTGATTGTGGCCAATATTGCGCCTTACTACGGAGTTCGTCAGTTCATTCGTGCTAAAACGCCAAACTATGTGCAAGTGTATGTGAAGGCCTCGTTGGATGAAGTTATTCGTAGAGATGTTCAGGGGCATTACGCAAAGTACTTAGCGGGTGAGATGACCAACATTATCGGCGCCGATGAGCCGTACGATGTACCTCGCAGTCCCGACATTGAACTTGATACCGAAATTGAAACGCCTGACATATCGTGCCGGCGCATCTTAGACTGGTTGATAAAATCAGGAAAGATTGTGTCGCAGGAAGAGGAGTTCGCACATGTCTAGTGATAAGGTCCTCCTTCAGGTTAGCGCTGACGCGGCCCTCGAGATTAGCAACATTGGCCATGGTGCCTTTGCTCCATTGAAGGGCTTTATGGTTGAAGGTGACTACCGAAAAGTTGTTGAGACCATGCGCTTATCAGATGGGTCTCCTTGGACTATTCCCGTAACCCTTGATGTTCCCGAGGGGCAGATCACAGAGGTTCTTACCGCCGGTGAGGTTATCTTGGTTGATGACACTCAAACGGAGCTGGCGAAGTTGACCGTTCAAGATATCTTCAAGGTCGATTTTCCAAGTGACTTAAAGCATATTTATGGAACCGATGATCCCTCGCACCCAGGTGTTGCTAAGGAGTCTTCTCGTTCTCCTTATCGGGTTGGAGGGCGTATCGAGGTATTGAATTTACGTTCGGCCATGTTCGATGAGTATGGACTTACACCTAAACAATGCCAGGAGAGATTTAAGGCGAATGGCTGGAAAACCATTGTGGGTTTCCAAACTCGTAACCCTCCTCATTTAGCCCATGAATATCTACAGCGCGTCTCTCTAGAAATATTCGATGGTTTACTTCTCCATCCACTGATTGGCTGGAAGAAGGCAGATGACTTTTCTCCTGAGGCTGTCGTTCGCGCTTATGAAGTTATGGTGAAAAAAGTTTATCCTGAGAATCGAGCACTTTTAGCAACATTGGAAACCCCGATGCGTTATGCGGGGCCACGTGAAGCTGTTTTTCACGCGATTGTCCGTCGCAATTATGGATGTACCCATTTTATCGTGGGAAGAGACCATGCCGGTGTGGGCGGTTTCTACGACCGATACGCTGCTCATCGATTGTGTGAGCAGTTCGACGATTTGGGCATCGAAATCTTAAAGATGCACGGTCCGTTTTTCTGCGAGCGCTCGCAGATGATAGTTACCGAAAAGACTTGTGTATACGGTGACGAATTTAAACTTGAAGTCTCTGGTACAAAAATGCGGGCAATGCTGTCTTCGGGAGAGCGCCCACCTGTTGATTATATGCGGGCCGAAATTGCCGATGAGCTCATTGAGCTTGGCCGTCAAGGAAAACTTTTTTGTGGAAGCATGCTATGAATGGATTTGAATTAATTGTGACACTTGGTCCTTCTTTGATGGACAAAGAGAGACTTAATGAAATCGTTGATGCGGGGCCATGTATTTTCAGGATCAACGGTGCACACGCCAATGGGGCAGATGCTCGTGGTATGATTGAAATGGCTCGCAGTATGGTACCCGGCTCGAAGTTGATGATTGACTTACCCGGAAACAAAATTCGTACGGCACAATTAAGTGAACCTATTCGACTCCAAAAGGGAACAAGGTTTCAACTTTTCTCTCATCAAGTAAACTATTCTGAATTTTATCAGCATTTGAAGCCCGGTGATATCGTGATGGCTTGCGACAGCATGATTAAGCTCGAGGTCGAAAATATTGAGGGTACAACCCTGCATTTTATTTCCCATTCAGATGGTTTACTGGGGAATAATAAAGGTATGCACGCGCATATCAATCACGATAAACTCCCGTTTTTGTTCGACCGAGACCTAGAACTCATAAAGGTTGCCCAGGAGTTAGATATCTATGCTTTATCTTTGTCTTTTGTACGTCGAGCCAGTGATGTACGTGAAGTGAAAGACGAGATTCAAAAATTGGGTGAATCGAACATCGAGCTGTTTGCGAAGATTGAGACTGCATCGGCTGTGCGTAATATGACTGAAATTATGAACGAGGTGAACGTAGTAAATGTTGACCGAGGTGACCTTGCGGCCGAGGTTGGCATCTTGAAGGTTGTAGAACTGCAAGAGCGGATTGTTGCCTCTGCTCTTCGTGCGGGCAAGAAGGCTTTTCTTGCCACTCAATTCTTGAAGCATATGGAAGTTAGTCCAGTTCCTTTGATTGCCGAAGTTTCCGACCTTCATAAAACCGTCAAGAAAGGCGTTTCAGGAATACAGTTGTCGGAAGAGACGGCTGTGGGAGCGCATCCTGTTGAGTGTGTGAAGATGGTCTTCGATATTTATAAAAATTCGTTTGCTGTTTGAGTCGCTTGTATTGAAAAGGTTTCTCGCGACCAGCTTTTGATGGCCAGTCTGCTAACTTACCTCTTGGATGGTCGTTCGGTATTTCTGCCTGACGTCACAAAAGTCGATAGATTCAGCCAAGCTAAACCTGCCTTTTGCTCGGTAGAGCTATCCCACCTGCCTTAGGCTTGTTTGAACTCGAAGAATATGATTTCACGAAGGTGTGATTCGTATAGAACCTATTATGCTTTGAGTAGGGTTGAGCTTTAAATGCAGCAGGCACTCAAAAAAATTAAAGATATCGGTATCAGCGAAAAGAGAATATCTGGTCCGTTTTATCTATGGGGTGGGGACGAGATAGAGCCCGAAAAATTCATCTTGAGATTGGGGATGGATAAAGGAAATTACCGCGGTCAATTTATCTTGCATGAAGCGGGCCTCTTTTTTGAATCACCGGAAAATAATCAAACCAGTGCACAAGCCCCAGCAGTTTCCGAGGATCAGTTGGTCGACATGCTTCGTGATGCAACGTTGGTTTGTCCCCATGGGGTTGTTTATTCCTACTTTAATTTTCTCTTTGAAAAGCAATTGTTCGACCTATTAGAATCCACAGATATTCCACATGAACCAATTCTGTTGAATGGGGCCATTTGGGCTGTTCGAAATCAAAAATTTTTCATTGGTTGGCTTGATCATTGTCTACAGTCCGGTCGAAATGAGTTAGCTCTATGGTCGGCTCTTGCTTACTTAAAGATTATTCGACGGAAGTTCAGTAACGAAAAAGCGTTTATGGATCATCTAGGTGATCACACAAGTTTGAGTGACGTGTCGGGTTTGGCAAGGATACTGCTGTTTAATACAAGAC
>CAZZDT010000033.1:0-11948 GCA_964652435.1 uncultured Bdellovibrionales bacterium | reverse complement strand
AGGGGGTACGGGCGCTGCCGGAGCTTCGGGTGCCGCCGGTGGAGCCGGAGGTGCCACCTCGTTGGTGGTATCGGTCTGGGCCAATGCCAGAGTCATAATTGTGTAAGCTATTACCGCTGAGCTAGCCATCTATCGCTCCCATCCATACGTAGTGCCCGCTGAAGTAGAAGGCTCCATTAGCCTTCTATGGTTTAAGCGGGCGTTTGCCGAGACCCTTGAACTATTTTCCTTGGTCTTTGGCCAGAAATTTCTGGGCTTTTCATGATTAAAAGCCGCGCGACTCTACATCGCGCGTTGCGGTGCTTCAAGTCATGATGGGTTGAAGTTGCACACTCTGCGTGGGATATCGGTGGATTCTTCGTTGGAGCAGAGCGATCAGGAGTGAGTTGAGATGACCCAAATGAATTCAGGTAGCCAAGAGACCTTAACTCAGCCCGTACCGGAATTGTGGCGTGATTTGATGGGCGACCTCGAAGGGGGAGAAGAAGCCTCTGGATTGGGCAACGAGTTTCAGATGTGCTGGTCTGCTTTGGTTTCCATCCGAGGGGCTCTTTTGGAGGTTAATGCAAAGCGCTGGACCGCTGCAGTTGAAGAAACCGTGGCCTGTTTAGAGTTGGTTCGGCAAACCTACGGAACCCTGGCGGTCGATCCCGCTGATGGAGGGTTTGCGGCCCGGTTTCAGGAGCATTTTGAGCTGGAAACCCTTGGCCTTGAGGAGCCAGGAGGCGAATTTCTCTTCTGTGACCCCTACACCATGCTGGTTTACGGCTCTTGCGCGATCTTGGAGAAGCGAATTTCTGCTTTTGGAAAAGCCATCGCTTACGCCATCGATGCCAATGACATCGGTTTGTTGGCTCACGAGGTGGCCAGCCATGGTTACGCGGTTCTACGGGCCATGGAGCAGGTGACCATTGGTGTTTTGGAGCAATTACCGCTGGATACGTCGAGCCGGTCCATGATTCCTGGTTTTCGAGGCTCATTAAAAGACCTCTTGGATTGGAGAGAGGTACTCAAGAGTTTGGAAGCTTTACCAAGCGATCAAGGTGTTCAGCATGCGCTCGAGACGCTATGGGCCAGTCCTGCCGCCGGTGTGTTGAGTGCGTCGGAGCGAAAAGAAGTTCAGAAATATCAAGACCTTGTGGTTTCTGACCTGGGAGAATTGTTGGCCCGAATTGAGGCTAAACCCCTGGTAGAACGAGCGATTTCCAATTGAGTGAGCCATTTCGATCGCAAAGCAGTGCTTTCCAAGGCCAAAGGTGCTTTTGATAGCGCAAGCTATGCCTTGACAGGTCAAAAGGTCTGCACATATTACCGGCACCGGCAAAGGCCGTGAGGCTCTGGAGAAGCTCAATAAAGACGACGACTTACAAATCAAGGAGATAATATCCATGGGCAAAGTAATCGGTATAGATTTAGGTACAACCAATAGCGTTGTAGCGATCATGGAAGGAACTGAACCAAAAGTACTGACAAACGAAGAGGGAGCACGAACCACTCCATCCGTTGTTGCATTTGGTAAAGATGGCGAAACAATGGTGGGCCAGGTAGCCCGTCGTCAGGCAGTTACGAACCCTGAAAATACGATTTTTTCAAACAAGCGTTTTATGGGACGCCGCTTCGCTGAAGTGAAGGGCGAAGCTCACCGAGTGCCTTACAAACTTGTTTCGGGCAAAGGTGATGTAGCTTTTATTGAAGCCAATGGGCGTCAGTACGCTCCACCAGAAGTAAGTGCAAAGATTCTTCAGAAGCTTAAGCGTGCTGCTGAAAACTATCTCGGCGAAGAAGTATCTGAAGCGGTTATTACGGTTCCTGCTTACTTTAACGATTCTCAACGTCAAGCAACCAAAGACGCGGGCCGCATTGCTGGTCTTGAAGTGAAGCGAATTGTAAACGAGCCGACTGCGGCAGCACTTGCCTACGGACTCGATAAAAAGTCTGACCAAATCATTGCTGTTTATGACTTTGGTGGCGGTACCTTCGATATTTCGATTCTTGAAGTTGGTGAGAACGTAGTAGAAGTTCTTTCAACCAACGGTGATACCCAGCTTGGTGGTGATGACCTTGATCAAGCGATCATTGATTACCTGACCGATGAGTTCAAGAAAGACCAAGGCATTGATGTTTCCCAAGACCGCATGGTTATGCAGCGTTTGAAGGAAGCAGCTGAAAAGGCAAAGATCGAACTGAGTTCAGTATCTGAAACAGACATCAACTTGCCATTCCTTACGGCTGATGCATCTGGTCCTAAGCACATGAACCTCAAGCTTTCTCGTGCCAAGTTCGAAAGCCTCGTACATGACTTGATTGAGCGTTCAGTAGAGCCTTGTAAGAAAGCTCTCGCAGATGCAGGCAAGACGGCTGCAGAAGTTGATGAGATTCTTTTGGTAGGTGGTTCAACCCGTACACCACTGGTTATTGAAACTGTTAAGCGTTTCTTCGGCAAGGATCCTAACCGTTCCGTAAACCCAGATGAAGTTGTTGCAGTGGGTGCAGCAGTTCAGGCTGGTGTTCTTTCGGGTGACGTTAAAGATCTTCTTCTCTTGGACGTAACACCTCTGTCTCTCGGTATTGAGACTTTGGGTGGTGTGATGACCAACTTGATTGGGCGTAACACAACGATTCCAACCAAGAAGAGCGAAGTCTTCTCAACCGCCGCTGACAACCAGACTTCTGTTGAAGTTCACGTTCTTCAGGGTGAGCGTCCAATGGCTAAAGACAACCGTACCCTCGGTCGTTTTCACCTTGGCGATATTCCACCAGCACCTCGCGGTGTACCACAGGTTGAAGTTACTTTTGATATCGATGCCAACGGCATTGTGAGCGTATCTGCTCGTGATAAGGCCACCGGCAAAGAGCAAACCATTCGTATTGAAGCTGGCAGCGGTTTAAGCGAGAGCGAAATCGACGATATGGTGAATCAAGCTAAAGACAATGAGGCTGAAGATAAGGCGCGTCGTGAAGAAATCGAAGTGCGCAATAAAGCAGATGCCCTTTGTTACCAGGTTGAGCGTAGCCTCGAAGAATACAAAGACAAGTTGGATGCGGAAGTGATTGCTGACGCCGAAGCTAAAATCAAGGCAACGAAAGAAGCTTTGGAAGCAGGTGACAACGAGCGTATCAAGGCAGCCATGGAAGAGCTCACTCAGGCCAGCCATAAGATGGCTGAGAAGATGTACCAAGGTGCAGGCCCTGAAGCTGGTGCTCCTGGCGCTGCTCCTGGAGCGGGCCCAGAAGCTCCTCCATCAGACCCAAATGTTGTGGATGCGGAATTTGAAGAAAGCCGCTGATTCATAACGATTCGGTAAATGAATTTTAAAAGCCCTCGACTCTTCGGACTCGAGGGCTTTTTTTATTCTGTATCGCAGTTGACGACGACCGGACTGGTTTGCCCGGGTTTAATGGATACGGCTCGTCTAATGGTATGTCCATCGGGGCACTCAAATTGAACAGTGTAATCACCTTCAAATAGGTCCATGCGGTGTGGGGTATCTTCGGCTTTTGTTTTACCGACTTTAATTTTTGCCCATGGTTTTGCATTGACCGAGAGGAATCCCTTTTTCTTGGAAATTTTCACTAAGGATGTACTGCCCGGCCGAACATGAATGGTTCGATTTAAACTCAGTCCCGTTTGGTCATTGAGCATTTCGATCTCGTGGGATCCTACTTTTAGAAACTTACGGTTGAGCGGAGTAACGCCGGAGAGTTTACCATCGATGAAAACACGGGTTTGAATGGGCGAGCGTACCGTGAGGTAACCATGATTCATATGCTCTTGTTGGCTTTGCGTTTGCAATGTGGTGTTGGTTTTAAGTTGAGCACTTTCTGGTTCCAAGACCACTCGAATACTTAAGTGACTGTCTTTTTCGACTGTGAAGGTTTCGTAATGGGGCAGAAACCCGGGAAGAGTCATTTCTACTTCGTGCTTTGTACCTGCTTCCGCTGGATGTGCTTGGAGAGGTGTGATGGCATTCAGATCCGTCCCGTCCACGAGAATATGTGCGCCAGCTGGGTCTGAAATAAACGTGACGGTACCTTGGTTTTTCTTATCGTACTCAATGTTAAGTGGAATGGTGATGGTGGCGGGAGTCGGTGCCGGGTCGAATCGCGGCAAAGAGATTTGCACGTTCTCGAAACCTGACTTTTTAAGGATGATGCTCCAGTTCCCGTCGCAGGGTAATCCTTCTTCTATGATAAGCGGTGTACGCTCTTCTGCGTATTTTGTATTCCAATCCGTCGCACCCCGACCACTAAAGACAACGAACGCGCCAGTTGGTTTGGACTCAATGATCACCGGTCCTGACATCACTTGTGGTGCATTCTCTTGTTTTTGTTTCAGGTAAACCATTGAACCAGCAAAGAGTAGTCCCAATACGAGACTACCAAGAGCAACCAGGACCGACTGTTTTTTATTTTTGAATTGAGCTCTTCGAGACTGATTTGGATGGACTTGTTTGACAACGGTGGTTTCTGTTTCTTTCGTCGCGGTCGTTTGGAAGAGTGCGCGTTCGACAACGACAGTCGCGTCACGGTCAATTGGTTCATTAGGTCGAGATTGGGCTGTTTCCTCTTTACTGAGTTTGACGGTCCCTGAGTCTAAGGGCGCGGTATCGAATGACATCGGAGGTGAAGAATTTGTCGGCTCTTGAAGCAGTCGCGCCGCAGCTGCTGCAAATTGAGTGACAGCTGTTTGCTCAGTATTGCTGGTTAATCCGTCTACAGGAACATCCGTTGCAATACTTGGCTCCTCTGTAGACTCGGTGTCTGCACTGCTTTTGAGACCTGATAGGTAATCTGCAAGTGTGTTGGGTCTTGTATGATAGCCCTGGGTAATCAGGTAATTTTGTAGGGCAGCTTCAAATTCACCAGCCGTTGGGTACCGGTTGTCTGGTTCGTGGGAAAGTGCCTTCAAGAGAATTTTCTCTAATTCAGGATCATAGCCCGCAATGATATTGGATGGAGGGGTTATCTCGCATTCAATAACCGCGTGAAGTGTTTCTAATTCATTGTTGCGTTTGAAGAGCCGTGTTCCAGTTGTGATTTCGTAAAGTGTGATAGCCAGAGCGAACACATCTGTTCGGCCATCAATGGGATCTCCCATAGCTTGCTCGGGAGACATATAGGCGTACTTGCCTTTGAGGACACCCACCCGGGTCTCATTCATTTTATTGGCCGCTTTGGCTACACCGAAGTCTATGACTTTAACGTGGCCATCATGGCTTATGAGAATATTTTGAGGGCTGATGTCGCGGTGAACCACACCCAATGGATTTCCATCTAAATCTGTTCGCTCATGTGCATAATGAAGTCCGGCAGCCACACTTTGTGCAATGTGTGCTGCATGAACTTGCGGGATAGGCTCACCCAACTTGGCTTGCAAGTTGTAGAGGTTTCTTAGGTCTTCTCCATCGACGTATTCCATGGCGATAAAGGCTCGCCCACCGTCAATCCCTATTTCAATAATTTGAGCGATATTGGGGTGATTGAAGTTCGCGACAATTCGAGCTTCATCGTGAAACATGGTGATGAAATCATGTTGCTCACTCAGGTGGGGCAAGATGCACTTTACACAAACGAGTCTTTCAAATCCTCCCACGCTTTTTTGTTTTGCTAGGAAAACTTCGGCCATTCCGCCCGATGCCAGCTTTCGAATCAGCTCATAATTTTGCAGCCTCTCCGGTGCCTGACTCATACGATTGCTTGCCTCATGGTGTGCGTAACGATTATTTAACTTTGTTGAATAATACGCTCTTTTTCTAACCCCGCGATGACCTCTTGAAGCGCTTGCTGCACATCTTCTTCGAGCCGACCATCAATGGTTATCTTAACCTCACAACCATTCTCAAGAAAGCGTGGGTAGGAACCAATTTGAACATTGGGGTGTGCATTTTGTACATCGCGCAGATGGTCCGCCATGGCCGATTCTGAACCCGAAATAGTGACATGACGGCATATAAAGGGCGCTCCTTGAAGTTCATGGGCCATATGCTCGAAGGATTGAACCATCAGCTCCGGTACTCCTGGAAATATAAAAATATTTTCCACCCGAATCAGTGGCAGCACCGGGGTGACCATTTCCACATGAGCTCCCTCCGGAATATCTGCCAATTTGAGTCGGCTCTCGTTGAGTCTATCTCCAAAGTGCTCCCGAAGTTTTTGTTCCAGTTCTGGGCTTCTGCGAGTAGGGCGGTCTAAGGCTGCGGCAATACCATCGATGGTAACATCATCGTGAGTTGGACCAATGCCTCCGGTTGTAAAGAGATAGTCATGGGAGGCGGCCAACTCTCGAGCACATTGTGAAATTGTCTCGATATCGTCCCCAATGGTTCGAATCTCTCTCAGGTCAATGCCTCGTTTCCGAAGCTCTTGAATCAGGTAGGGGCCATTCTGGTCGGCTATCTTTCCAGAGAGGACTTCGGCACCAATAATGACGATGGCTGCGGTGGGTTTCTGCGATGTTAATTCGTTCATGCTTTAAGTCGCTGGTTGATGACATTGAGGATGGCCGTCGTGACGCTTTCCATATCTTCCTCACCGTTCACGGTGACGGTTGGGCCAAGATTTTCTTGTTCAAATGCCAAGTCATAAGCGCTGGCGATTTTTCGCTGGGCTTCAATGGCATCAAACAATTCTTCGGGACCGCCGCGCTCCTGACGACGCTTTGCCGCCACTTCGACGCTGACTTTTACGAGGATAGCAAGATCAGGAAGCTTGGCCTCTCGATTCAGTGAGATGACCCAGTCTTTGTCCATGGCAAGTGATTGGTAAGCCACCGATGAATGAATATACCGATCTGTCAGGACGATTTTACCTTCTTCAAGCGCTGGAAATATTTCCCGCTTAAGATGATCGAGTCGGTCAGCCGCAAAGAGCAGGGCTACTGTTTCGGGGGTGGTTTTCATGTCTCCGCTTAGGATTTCACGAAGAAGTTTTCCAATGGGTCCCGTGGATGGTTCCGCGGTGGTATGTACGTCGCGACCTTGCTCGCGTAAAGCATTGGCGACTCGTTCACGCTGACTGGTGGTGCCCGACCCATCCACACCTTCCAGTGCAATCAATAACCCTTGTGTCATCGATTCAATACCTTCTTTCCAGCTTGGATTGATACTTGATTGACCATGCCTCAGCATCTGGGGCGTTTGCAATCTTTGATCCTGGTTTCATGGGCTTTTATGGGTATGCGAGGTCCGGATGCTGAAAGAGCATGCTTATACGCCGAGATGACTTGCGGAGTTGGCTCTTACGTGGTTGGGTGACTCAACTTTGGAGACTATGCTCGCGGATGACCGACCGTTTGAGTGTGGATTCTAAAACAGATTCAAAAGGTGAAATGTGCTCCGTGGAGGGATAGGCATATTGATCTGGCTCTATGTTGGGCTGGCTTTGGTTGGTTTGGGCGGAATGTTCTGGACGGACAGTCTTGAGGCATTGGTCCCAGCGGAGCCTATCCTTCTCTTCCACCATATCGTCGTAGGTTTGGGCGGTGGGGCAATGTTGGTTCTCATCACCCGGATGCTTGAAAAATTCGTTCCCAGTGTTGAAGCACTTACCCACGGCTTTGCCCAGATGCTTGGTAATTTTTCTCCTCGACACGCGGGGTTGGCAGCTCTGGCCAGCAGTTTGGGTGAAGAAATTTTCTTTAGAGGTTTTCTGCAAAGCTGGTCGGGGCTTTGGTTGAGTTCATTGGTATTTGCACTTTTACATATTGGACCCGATAAACGATTTATCAGCTGGCCATTTTTGGCATTTGGAGCAAGCCTGCTTCTTGGCGGATTGATGATTTATACTGAGACCATTTGGGCCAGCGTGATTGCCCATGCGGTGGTTAACTTTGTGAACCTGAACCATATTCAGGCCAAGGGAAAACTTGCTCAAAGTTTAGATGCTGTCTGAGTCGTCATCAGGCGATAGGAATATTAAAGCTCACAGTGGTGCCTTCACCGACTGCGCTTTCGATACTGAATTGTCCACCTGCTTTACCCACAAGTCTGCGGCACTGGGCAACGCCAAGGCCGGTCCCTCCGGTTTTGGTAGAGACAAACGGCTTCCCAACCCGCTCCAAGGTTTCCGGAGACATCCCGGTGCCTGTATCTCTGATAACAAATCCAACGCTCTGCTTTTCGGGGGTTACCGTCACGGTAACCTCGGATTTGTCGGCTGACTTTTCCAGCGCCTGAACCGCATTGTTGATCAGGTTAAAGAGAATCTGTGTCAGTTCGGTTCCCGTGATCCGAACGAAAGGCAGTTTGCTGGGGCCGTCGTAGGTAATCTTACCTCGGGTTTTAATAGCTGTGCCTTTGCACAAGCTCATAGAGTAGCTGATGATTGGATAAGGATCGATTCCATCTTCTGTGACTCGGTCCTCAGAGATCATTCGCATCATGCTGTGGGTCAGGTCGTGCATGACGCGGCAGCCCGCTTTCATATCACTGGCGATTTCTGGAAGTTCCTCCACAAGGTCCATCAGTAATTCACGGTTGTTGTCATCCAAGCTGCTGTCTTTAGCGACCATTTGCTCCAAGATGTTGCAGGCATTGGATAGCTGTTCCAACCTCAGGCAGTTGTTCGAGAAGTAGGCAATGGGCTGGTTTAAGTCATGAAAGACGGAAGCAGCAATGCTACCGAGGGTTACCAGGCGCTCGGTTTGTAGAAGCCGTTCCTGAAGCGCCGAGTCTTCTTGTCCAAGCTTGAAGGCTTCGATGGCCCATTCAAGAACCCCTTCGAGTTCATGCTTGTCCCAGGGTTTGATGATATATCGCGCCACCAATCCTTCATTGACCGCTTTAAGAATAGGGTCGAGTTGGCTGTAGGCCGTCAGGATCACGCGCACCACCCGCGGGTGGCTGTCTTTAACGTGCTTAAGCAATTGGTTACCGGTCATTTTCGGCATGCGTTGATCTGTGAGGATCACACCAATGTTTTCGGTTGCTAGAAGCTGCAGCGCTTGCTTACCAGATTCTACCGTTCGGATATTGAACTGGTCTTGAAAGGAAATCTCAAAGATGACTCGGTTCGCTTCGTCATCGTCAACGTAGAGAATGGTGGGCGATTCATTAACTTGTGGAGTGGTCATTTTCACAGTCTCTTTACGATTGGTGAATAATGCGACCTTACGAGCTTACGGCGTCGGATTGACTTGAGAGAGCTAGCTTTTCTAAAAGTGCTTCGAGGTTAATCGGCTTGTTGATGCATTCATGGGCGCCGGCTTCGAGAGCGCTTTTTTCAATTTCAGGTGTGACTTGACCGGTGACCATGATGATTTTCATGTCTTCGGTTTGTGGGTTGTCTTTGAGCCGTCGACAGACTTCGATTCCATCAAGTTCTGCCATGTAGACATCAAGCAGGACAACGTGAGGTTTGAAGGAACCAACTTGAACCAGGGCATCAATCCCATTGGTTGCATATCGAGCTTCAAGGCGCTCTTTGTAAGACTTGAGCAACCGCTTCAAAGCCGAGAGCTGCTTGGGGTCATCGTCAACAATGAGCAAGCGTTTTTTCGCTGCATTGTTCAAGATCTTTGGAACGGGCATGCTGTGCTCTTGAAGAAAGAGCACCAGGTCTGCGGCACGAATGCGGCGGTGTCCGCCGGGGGTTCGAAACGCAGGAATGCGACCGTCTTTGACCCACTTATTAACCGAGCTGGGGTTCACCTGAAGAAGCGATCCAACCTGATAAGAGGTGAGGAGACTCTCTGGGGCAATGTTTTCCGCTTTGACAGTTGTTGTCACAAAACTCTCCCAAACCAAGACTTGATCATTGGAAGTCTCAGAACATCAAGACTTACATGAATCAGAATCCCCCTGATACGAACTCAAGGTTATATAACGTTGATAGCTCGATTTTGCACATGGATGCAATGTCTAGCTAGGGAGCAGATGCCTTAGCTGTGGGCTTGGTTTGGAGCGTACGTCCGGGTTTTAAGTCGACAATTCGACCATTTCGAATCCAGGCTTCCTGGCTTGGGTACCATGCGACCATTTCCAAACCGTAGCTTCCTTGCTGAGCGATCCAAAGATGTGGCTCACCACGGGCTGCGATCAGCTCGTCTCGGGTCATACCCGGCTGTAGGTCTTTGTGGGCAATAGCTACCCGAACACTGGGGCGGCGTTCCTTAAGCCAGCGGCTTACATCCCCTTCAGGTGCTAGAACCTTAGCGATATTGGCTTCGACATCTTGGCGGTCTCGTAGATCCATCGGTAGCAGAACAACAAAGTAATCCCGGCGCTCTGTTTCCAGGGGTAAACGTTCCAGGGGCTTTAAATAGACCCAGGTGTGATAGCGAGGACTTGTGAGCATCCGGGTAGTGAGCGCTAAAGTATCTGGAAACTCGATTTTTTCGATCAAGAAGCGAGTTCCGGCCGGGACGATGCCACGTTGGCCGGTCGGGTGGATCGGATTACCGTCAAAATCGACAATATGGTGAACGGAATCAAAGGCATGCGCCGAAAGCAGCCACTTATCTGTATCGTCGTATAGATCGCCGTAGTAGCAAGATTGCCTCAACTCCATCACGCGTCCGTTGTGAAATTCTTCAATGGCCGTGCGCACATGGCTCGGAATTTGGGTGTGAGAGGCGCAGCCAACGATGGTCAGCAGCAATAGACTAGTCAGGGCAGCTTTGATTACGGTCTTCATAATCAGATCAGCTACCATAGAGATCGAAAACCGTAAAAAAATCAGCTGGATCGGTTTCGGAAATTTCTCATGAGGGAAGCGGCCTTGCCGGCTAAACTTCCTAGATTTTCCATAGGTTTAGGGACTCTAAGGCCTACGATCATCTTCAGGAATGCCTGTGCAGACTCGGTCATGCGCATAAGCATCTGCATTTGCTCAATATCAAAGGGGACCGAGTAGCCGGCTGCTTCTTGTAGCCGGGCCTCATTGATAGCCGATTCCAGCGCGACGCGGGCTGATTCGAGAAGCATCCACTCCCTGGTCCTCAAAATGTCGCTGATGGTGGGCCAAACGTCCACGGTGGCTTCGTAGGGGGCATTTCGGTGGTTGCTGATGGGCTGAACCAGCCCAAAATCAAGGAGTTCCGCGATCGCTTGGCTTACCAAAGCACGACTGACTCCCAGGGTTTGGGCGATCATGCTCTGAGGCATGGGACCCTTGTGGAGGGCCAGAAGGGTCCAAACGCGGCCATGGATGGCCTTAAAGCCCCACCATTCGATGAAAGCTCCGGCCCTATCGGCCACATGAAGTACTCGTTTTTCCAGGCGTTCCTGGTGCGCGAGCCGTGGTTGTCCCACTTTCTCTTCAGTTTTTGGGGTAATTCTTGGTTCCATGTTCCTTGCCCTATCCATGGACGCCCTATCAGGGAAAAACAAGTCTGGATATCAAAAACGACTTAATTGTTTTCGGGTGTTCACAAGATGCTGAACAAAGTGTATGGCGCTTGAAGAACCAGGAATTAATGTAATGGTCGCAGCACATAATCCCGAGCAAAAGTCACTTTTGCACTTGGAAATCGGAATTGAACAGGCCCTCTCACAGGCCCGTAAGGCCAACTTTCGTTCCTACCTTCGAATTCACCGAACCCTCATAAATACAAGCTTTCTCGATTATTTGGATTTGGTGTGTGAGTCTTCAGACCAAGTCATGGCCTGGAGCGATGGTCGGGAGAATCGCTCCTTCGCTGCCATTGGTGAAGAAGTGGGTTTCCCGGTGCACTCCGTGATTCGTTTTGCTCAAGCGGGAGCAGGTTGTTTAGAGTTCTCTGAACAAGTGATTCAGCTTTCTTTGGACCCGGTTGAAGAAATTTCAACGGGGGTGCCGGTGGCCGTTGGTGGCTTCTCTTTTGCTCCGCGTGAGCGATTGTCTGATGAGGTTTGGCACGGCTGGGAAGATGGACATCTCTGGGTTCCGACATTGCTCTTGCATCGCCAGGGAGATTCTCGAGGCGCCGTGGTTACTGCGGTTGTGGAGCCCGATGAATCCGTTGATTCTAT
>CAZZDT010000032.1:0-12002 GCA_964652435.1 uncultured Bdellovibrionales bacterium | reverse complement strand
CGCCAAGGATGTTGGCATCTTATCCATGTGGAGTATTTTTGTACCCAAACAAGTGCTTAAGGACCTTTACGGTTACAACTCGAATACCACGGGGGCAGTTCAGGTTTACCTGAAAGAGCCGAGATTGGCGGACGATATTCGAGCGGAGCTCGCAGATGCATTGGCCAAGCGTGATTTTAGAATCATGGAATATATGTCGGCGCCCTTCTGGCAAAAGTTTGAGATTGTTGGAGGAGAGGATTGGACTGGGCAGAAGCTAGACCTGACCACTTGGCGCGATGAGATCACCTTCATGACTTGGGCTGTCACAGCCATCGACTCCATCTCACTTACGCTTATCGGTATTCTCTTAGTCATCATCATTGTTGGTATCATCAACACAATGTTTATCTCCGTGCGAGAACGTACCCGGGAGATAGGAAGCCTTCGTGCCATTGGTATGCGACGACGGCGCGTATTGATTATGATTATGACAGAAGCATTCTTGCTGGGGTTGTTCGCAAGCACCGCGGGAAGCCTTCTTGGGGCCGGTATTGCCAGCACATTAGACCAAGTTGGTGTTCCGATTCCTGAGGGAGCTATGCGCAGTGTTCTTATGAGTGACACACTCCACTTGGTGGTAGAATCATCCCAAATCACATCGGCCATCATAACCTTTACAGTCATCACAATGGTGTCTGCACTTTTGCCGGCTACACGAGCTGCCAGAATGCAACCTGTTACCGCCATTCAACACACAAGCTGAAAGCACATCTATGCGTTATCTTCTTTTAATATCCGTGCTCCTCACAGCCAGTCCTGCTGCGGCCATGTCTGAAGCAAAAATGGTTGAGCTTCTTCAAACGCTCGACAACCGGCAGCGTAACTCTGGCGATTACAAGTCTCTTGCTTTTATTGAGCAAAAGGAAAAAGGCAAAACCGACCTCGTATACGAAGCCGTTATCTATCGTCGTGATGTCCAGGATAAGCTCATGATTCTCTTTACTCGCCCCAAAGCAGAGGCAGGTAAAGGGTATCTGCGAATCGACAAGAACCTTTTCATGTATGACCCCACCGTTGGAAAATGGGAACGACGCACTGAACGTGAGCGCATTGGCGGCACCAACTCTCAACGGTCCGACTTTGATGAGTCTCGCTTAGCTATCGAGTTCACACCCTCTTATGTTGGACTTGAAAAACTCGGTAAATTTAAAGTGCACCATCTCAAGCTTAAGGCGAAAAAAGATGCTGATGTAGCCTACCCCATCATGGAAATGTGGATTGATGTGAAAACATCCAACATCCTCAAGCAACAAGAGAAGGCTCTCTCAGGCCGCCTGATGCGAACGTCCTACTACCCAAAGTGGAACAAGCTTTACAGCGAGAGCAAAGGTGAGCACATCTATTTCCCCAAAGAGATTCGGATTTTCGATGAAATCGAGAAGGGCAAGAACACACTGGTCGTCATGCGTAAGGTAGACTTACGAGAACTCGATGCCAATATCTTCACCAAAGCCTGGCTTGAATCAAAGAGCCGCTAGGAAAATACCATGCGACGCGTCCACTGGATTCCTCTGGCTTTCGCCATTTCTTTGGCAAGCCTGTCCACCGCTCACGCCAATGATGAAAATCGAGACGATGCTATCTTTTCGGAGGAAAGCCGGGAAGACGACATGTTTGGTGGAAGTGAAGACTCTGAACAAGATGCTGAGTCTCGGCTCGACGAAAAACTCGAACAGAAGGATGATCTCACTCAAATTGGTGGATTTCTATACCTTCAACTGAACTACGCCACCTATGAAGACGGAAAGCCAGAGCAATATGCCCTGCAAAGCCCTGCCCTCTTCGACCTCTACATGGACAGCCGTCCTACCGATAGAATCCGTGCCTATGCCCGCGGGCGCGTCATTCAACAACTCACACCGGCCCAATCTGCTTTTGAAAATCTTGATTTTAGCTTTGGGGAATCCGAAACGCCATCAAGCACTCAGGCATCGTTAGACCAACTTTGGCTTAAGTTTGATATCGCACGCACCGTTTACGTCACCTTGGGTAAACAACCCATCCGCTGGGGAAGCGGCCGTTTCTGGAACCCAACAGATTTTCTTCAAGCACAAGTGCGAGATCCACTCGCAGTCTTCGATGCGCGGCAAGGTGTATCACTTCTAAAAATGCATGTTCCACTGGAAGAACTGGGCTGGAACTTCTACGGCGTCTTGAACATGCAAGACCTCGCTGCTCCGCAAGATGTAGCGGGCGCGATGCGAGCCGAATTCTTATTTGATACAACCGAGATATCTCTCAGTGCCGCCGCGCGTAATAAAGGTCTTCGTCAGTTCGGCCTGGACTTCTCCACCGCCTTCTTTGACCTCGACCTTCGAGGCGAAGTGGCTGTGAGCAACCGTGTTCAAACAGCCTTTTTCGAGGGCGAGCTCAGCGATGAATTCATCGACACCATGATGTCCGGCACCCCCGATGTCAGCGAGTTCCCAACACTTTTGGGACGTAAAAAAGACTGGATTGTTCAAGCAGTGGTTGGAGCAGAACTGGCCATTCGATATTCAGACGAAGACAGTATCATTTTAGGACTGGAATATTTCTTCAACGATGCCGGTTACAATGATTCATCTATTTATCCTTGGCTTATTGCGGTAGCCTCTCCCGATATCCAAAACTCTCTGAACAGCATCAACTATGGCGACGGACGCCTTAGCGAATTCGATACCAGCTCATCGTTTAAACCCCTTTATTTAGGCCGCCACTACCTTGCCGCATCTGCCATATTGATGGCTCCCGGAAACTTGAACAACAGTACATTTGTGCTCAGCGGGCTCTGCAATTTGAGCGACCAGTCGGTTATTTTGCGGGGTGATTATCGCGTTCGTGTTCTCACACAGTTGGATTTGGGCACCTACATCACGGTCCACACCGGCCAAAGAGGCGAGTTTCGAATGGATATTCCCGTGCAAGGTGCCGACGACAACCTCATTCTTTCTCCCCAACTGGTTGATTTTGGGGCAAGTTTGAGGGTCTATTTCTGACCTTCCGGCCTAATTATCCGCCAATAATGTGACCAAGATCACATTTGAGTACGGATCTGATCCCACTTTTGTAACAAATTAAAAAAAACAGTTGTGGACCTGGGTTCGTGTATGCTCCTGTGGTTAACGAGGGCAGGCCTATGGGGGGACTGATTCTCAGCATTTAGGGGTCCTTTCCGTTGGGAGCTGTTCTAATGACGGATGACAGTCGCATTCAGGCGCTGAAGCGCCAACTTCGTGTTGAGCTTGAGGCCAGGCATCAACGCCAGCAAAGTGCACTCCTGCACCTTGCCCAACTTCCCGCAAATACCGAAATGAGCTTACTGGATATGTACCGGTCGGTGACCCGAACTGCGGCGCATGTGCTCGAATGCGAGCGCGCAAGTGTATGGCTCTTCAATAAAAAACGAACCGAACTCCAATGCCTCGACCACTATGTTTACAGTGAAAACAATCACCACCAAGATGAAAACTGGAAACGCGAAGACTTTCAAAACTACTTCGTTGCATTAGAGACAAGTCGCGTCTTGGTTGTTCATAATTCAAACACCCACAGCAACCTTCCCGACTTTGTTACCAACTACCTGCATCAAAATAATATTGGTGCCGTCATTCACGCCCCCATCTGGCGACGAGGCCGTCCCGTGGGTGTTGTGCGCTTAGAACACTCCGGAGAAGAAAGAAGCTGGGAACTCAACGAGGAAAGCTTCGCCAGTTCATTAGCAGACATGGTCAACCTTTTGATGGAACACCATGACCTTCGCGAAACAGAGAAGCAATTGCGTCGCAGCCGTGACAGATACCAACTTGCTGCCTCAGGGGTAAACGACGGGATTTGGGATTTACACATTAAGTCCCAAGAACTTTATCTCTCATCCCGAGCACAAGAAGTTATGGGTATCTCTCAGGCAAAGACAGAACCCAATATGATGAGCCTATGGAATCAGGTTCACCCAGAAGACAAGCCCGCTGTGCGTCAAGCTTTAACGGCTCACCTCGAGAAGAAAACACAGCACTTCGAAGCCGAATGTCGAATCAATTATAAAAAAGACCGATACCGATGGATTTTGTGCCGAGGTGTTGTTGAGTTTTCACGCTCAGGTGCGGCAAAACGCATGGCTGGTTCTATCTCAGATATTTCTGCTCGCAAGGCATCAGAAGCAGTCTTGGTTCATGAAGCCACCCACGACGCACTGACAGGACTTCCCAACCGCACATTCTTTTTGAAGCGTCTCAATGAAACGCTGATGAAAGAAAGTGAGAAGGACCGATCCGCTGTATTCTTTTTGGATGTAGACCGCTTCAAAATGGTCAATGACAGCTTTGGCCACCACGCTGGTGACGAACTCCTAAAAGTCATCTCCGTTCGACTGCACCAGTGTTTACGGGATACCGATGTTTTGGCACGACTCAGTGGCGATGAGTTCGGCATTCTTCTGACGCCCATCAGTAACAAAAAAGAAGCCACGCGAATGGCCGAAAATATCCGTGCAGCTTTTAACGAACCCATTCACCTGGGTGACCAGATGATTTATACCTCACTGAGTATTGGTATCGCCATGAGCAGTAAAACCAAGCATGTAGCAGGAAGCCTCATGCGTGACGCGGATACCGCTCTCTACAAAGCCAAAAGCGATTCAAGAGGAACCTTTGCCGTCTTTGACCGTGCCATGCACAAAGAAGCGAAAGCAAAAATGCAACTTGATACCAATTTGCGAACAGCTGTGAAAAAAGGACAATTCGACCTCGCCCTTCAACCAATCTACAACGTACACACAGAAGCCTTACATAGCTTTGAAGCATTGATTCGTTGGAAAGATTCCAAAGGAAAGTTTGTACCGCCTTCGGAATTCATTCCTCTCGCGGAAGAGACAGGGCTGATTCAGGATATTGGTGCATGGGTGCTTCAAGAAGCCTGTGAACAGCTTTCAAAGATTCGAAACAAGAATACCCATCTGGACCAAGTGCGCATGGCCGTGAATGTCTCACCCAAGCAGCTGCTTCAACCAGGATTCGTTTCTTTTGTTCGGGCATGCCTCAAGAACAACGACTTATCCGGTTCAGACCTCTGCATTGAGATTACAGAATCGGTGTTGATTGATGATCCCAAGTGGATCCATGAACAATTCAATGAACTTCGCGAAATTGGCGTGAAGATTCATTTGGATGATTTTGGAACCGGTTACTCTTCACTCAGTGCACTGCATGACTTCCCACTCGATAGCGTCAAAGTGGATAGGTCTTTCATTGCCCGACTGGGTGATGAGGATGACAGCACAGAAGTGGTCAACGCCATTATTCGCGTAGCGCGCTCCTTAGAACTGCAGGTGATTGCTGAAGGTGTAGAAACACCAGCTCAGCTTTCTACCATTAAGTCATTGGGATGCGATTTTGGACAAGGATTCTTGCTGGCGCGACCGACGGATCCGGCAATTTTGCCGAACCACCCGACCATTCATCAGCTTCAATACACAGATTGATCTCAGTCAAATACACACATCGGCTGCAGATAGAGATCATCAAATCGGTGATAATTGGTACAAGATCCAGTGGTGCCGGAGAATCCAATAAATCCGCCCTTAAAGTTTAAGTCTGGTACCTCACCAGAAATCAACGCTGCCCCATCCATGGTCACACTCACGTTGGTACCTTGAATGGTCACCACTACTTCGTGCCACATATTGTCCTCTAGAGATGACATCACCTCATAGATATGATGCGTTGAGTTGTCGCCGTTGAGCATAATCCCAACATGGTTGGCCGACGTTGGGTCAAAACCATTGTACCAAGTATCAAACTCAATATGGAATGACTCCGTTTCACAAGTACCAGCGGTGCAAACTGTTCCTGCGGGGCAATCAACGGTATCGGTACACGCTCCACCAACATATGAATAACCCAGTCCACCACCGGTTTGAGTACTCTCCAAAAGAACCTCAAGCTCTTCAACACTGTTGGTCTTGTATACACTCATGGCAAAGCCATCCGCCGCACAGCTGCTGCTAAAACAACTGGTATCTGGGGTGTCACATTGACCCGTGGAAATCTTAAAACGCATGGTTACATTGCCCGGCTGAAGCGCTTGGCCAACATTAAAGATAGCGCCTTTTTTGCCCTGCAAATTATTGGTCATTTCCAACCAGCCGCGAGAATCGCGATAGGCATCACGGTGCACATACCAAACTGATGAATCAATCTCACTTTCAAAATCATCCACCAGAACCCAACCACATACACCAATATTCACGGTCGAGCTGCCTACACCACCGGTGGTCGCTCCAACCACCAGACTCACGGTATGCATGCCGGGTGAAAGGGCCGCCGTGGTCAAAGTCAGTTCACTCACATCGTCTACGGTTTGCTCAAAGAGAACACCATCGAGATTACTTTGCCATGCAACGGCGAAAGGTCCATCTTCGGCCACCACATCAGTTACAGTGGCCGCAAAAGTAATGGCTTCACCTTCCTCAAAAGAAGACTGTTCTACCGGGGTGGAGAACGTCACCACAGGAACATTTGGATCTGGCTCTTCTACGGGCTCAGTTGCATCGGCTGCGTCAGCTGCATCAGTTGCATCGCTATCGTCCGATGCATCGTCGGATGGGTCGGTTTCATCGGAAGCGTTGGGCACACTTGGATCTGTAGCATCTGTCTGATCTGCAAGCTCCACACACAGACCGTCGGCACAGACAGTTCCACTTGGACATTCCGTCGTTTCAATGCAATCGGATTGATTGGGCATCGGTCCAGGATTTGAACATCCCCAAACCAAGATTATCAAAACAATTGCAAACGAAGTCGGTGTGTTCATCGCTCTCATTGAACTCCCCTTTCAATTTATGCGTTTCTACTCTTTGCCCTTGGAACTCAACGAATACAAGCCCACGGAGTTCGAGCAAGACGAAAGCCAAGATATTCCTTCAAATACGCCAATAAATTGGTGCAAATAGGATGATTTTCGTCTCTCCACCTCAACAATTCACAATTCGAAGGTTTTTAACCTTGTCGATTGAAGCAGCCTCCGGTTATGGGGAGCACGATTCTGCTGGGGAGCATTGAATGGGATATCTAAAAGCACGGCTACAATCACATGCACTTAAACTCCTGGATACAATCCTGGAGAAAATATTCGACTCGGGTGAACCTTCGCTCAGCGATGTTGTTACACGTATGCTCGAAAGCGACTGCCGCGAAAGCTAGGTATCTCAATTCCGGAATCAGTGATAGTTCGAGCCGGGATACAATACATTCAAAGCGGCCGTAAAAAACGGGCCGTAAATTTCTCCGAAAAAATGCCACGCCAATAAAAAACCACCCAGAGCCAACATGGGCTGATACATCACTGCCTGAACTTTTCGGGCTCTCTCTTCGCTCATAAAAAGTAAAATCACCCCGCTCCCATCTAAGGGCGGAAACGGTAGCAAATTGAAAACAAATAGAATCAGATTCAAGCTAAACAAAATACTCAGCCCATAAGCGAGAAAACCGTACTCGCCGCTGAGGGCCGATGTAACGGTAGAGAAATCGATGCTGGCCGGTTGCTCCAAAAGGCCAAACTTCATACCCAAATGAATTCCAAGTCCGGCTAGAATAACCAAAGCAAGGTTAGACGCCGGCCCCGCCAAACTCATCCAACCGGCTCGATGAGGAAACCTGTCAGCCCAGCGCGTATCAAAAGGAACACTGGCCCAGCCTAGCATCCAACCACTCATGAAGAAGGTTAAAATAGGCACCACCACCATACCGAAAGGCTCGCGCTTAATATGAGGACGTGGGTCTAAGGTGACCTGACCTTCATGGTAACCCGTTAGGTCACCGCCCAACATGGCAGCATAGGCATGAGAAGCCTCGTGCAGCGTGGTCGACAAAAGAAATATGGGATACCAAATCAATCCCAAGCTGAAATCATCCATAAGGGCCACTCCTTTGGACCAGAGCCCAAGAGACCAAGCGATAGCAGCTGAGAGAATAAAACGAAAGATAGACGAGACACCGAGGCAGCTTGAACTGCCTCGATGAACGATTCGTCATTAAGAGGCAGTGATTTTCTGCACCACACCAAAACCGAGCGCCGTAGCAACCGCATCATGGGTAATGGCACCGTTGTGTACATTGAGTCCACGGGCCAAGTGCTCATCATCCTTTAATGCTTGCTCGTAGCCTTTATCAGCCAAAGCCTTTACAAAGGGAAGCGTTGCATTGTTGAGCGCAAATGCCGAAGTTCGTGCAACCGCACCCGGCATGTTGGTTACACAGTAGTGAACCACACCGTCTACTTCGTAAGTTGGCTCTGCATGCGTTGTTGGCCGGCTTGTTTCAAAGCAACCACCCTGGTCAATGGAGATATCCACCATGACGGAGCCTGGTCGCATCTTCTTCACCATTTCCTTGCTTACAAGCTTAGGTGCAGCCGCACCCGCAACCAGAACGGCACCAACCACAAGGTCAGCATCCAAAACATGGCGCTCAAGAGATTCAGCAGTAGAGTAAATTGCTTTCAGCTTGTTGCCAAAAGCGAACTGAAGCTCACGTAAACGCTTCACGCTGCGGTCGAGAACAACCACGTCGGCTTTGAGGCCAACGGCCATCTCAGCTGCATTCGTTCCAGAAACACCGCCACCGATGATAACAACTTTAGCCGGCTCTACACCCGGCACGCCGCCGAGAAGAACACCAGCGCCGCCCGCTGCTTTTTGCAGGCAGCTGGCGCCAACCTGAACCGACATACGGCCTGCAACTTCGCTCATAGGCGTCAAAAGTGGAAGCGAACCGTCAGCCGCCGTCACAGTTTCATAAGCAATGGCTGTGGCACCTGATTGCATCAAAGCCTCAGCTTGGGCTCGATCGGCCGCCAAATGGAGATAAGTGAAAAGAACTTGGTCCTTACGAAGCATCGCACACTCGTTAAGCTGCGGCTCTTTAACCTTCACAATCATCTCAGCTTGGGCAAAAACTTCTTCTGGAGTGTCTACTAGGCTTGCACCGGCGGTGGTGTAATCTTCATCACTGCAACCAATGCCTTCACCGGCACGCTTTTGAACCACAACGTCGTGACCGCGCGAGACCAACTCGCGTACGCTCGCTGGGGTTAGGCCTACGCGATATTCGTGAATCTTAATTTCCTTTGGAACACCGATCTTCATAGCTCTCTCCTTGCGCCCAGCGGGGGGTGTCTGGGCTTTCGATTGTTGATAGCTCTATATTACCGGTGAATCAGCTGACATGTCCTTGCAAAGTTCAGCTTCAAATGGCATCATTTTAGAATATTCCACCACAAAAAACACCAAAAGAGGCATATTATGCCAATATTTACCCCTGATGAGATTGACCGTTCGATTGTGATGGCTCTTCAAAAGGATGGCCGCCTCAGCAATGTACAGCTGGCCCAAATGGTGAACCTTTCAGAGTCTGCCTGCTTACGTCGGGTCAAAATGCTCGAGAAAAGTGGCATCATCGACCGGTACGTCATGCTCGTGGACCAGGCCGCCAGTGGCAAACCCGATAATGTATTCATTCAGATCACGCTGGACCGCCAGCAACAGGAAGACTTTCAACACTTTGAAAACGCCATTCGGGAGATTCCAGAGGTGATGGAGTGTTATCTCATGACCGGTACTTCCGATTATCTGGTCCGGGTCGTGGTGCGCGATACCACCGACTACGAACGGCTCCACACCAAATACCTCACCCGCCTGCCCGGTGTAGTTCGAGTCCAATCCAGCTTTGCGCTGCGAACCGTCACAAAGAAAACCGAAATTCCCATGGAAGCATCGCATTGATTATCAAATCGGTTTAAGTGACAAACACTGAGACTTGCTTAATCAACTGAAGGCAAAATAGATATGTTTCAAGACCCATCCCACAGCCGTACCGGTGGAAGCCTCGAATCAGGAATTCAAGGTGACTACGAACTCGACTTACCAGAAATCATTCAAGAAGCCTGGGAACTTCAAAAAGGCAATAAGACCACAATCTGGACCGCCTTAATCATCACCGGTGTCATGACGGTCATCTCATTTTTTCTGCTGGCTCAAGCCCTCGGCCTAGATATTGAAGAAGCCAGTGAGACAGATGATTTTATGACCAGCATGGTGCTTCAGCTTGGCATGACCGCACTGGTCGTTCCGCTAACCACGGGCCTGTTGATGATGGTCATCAAACTTAAAGCCGGCGTTGAGGCCACTCCCAAAGAGGTCTTCAATTATTTCGACCACACGCCGCAGCTTATTATTTGGGCCATGCTGCAATCTCTTATTACCAATATAGGACTTATTCTTTTGATTCTTCCCGGGGTCTACTTGGCCGTTGCCTACCAATTATCGTTACCGGTGATGATTGAGAAAAAACTAAACCCCTGGCGGGCGTTGGAAGCTTCCCGTAAAGCCATTACCACCCAGTGGTTTCATTTCTTCACGGTTTCACTGGCTCTTGGGCTCATCGCTTTCTTTGCATCCTTAACCATTGTGGGAATCGTTTTCGCTCTGCCCTGGTACCTCTGCAGCATGGCTATCATCTACCATAGAGTGTTTGGATATGGAGATGAACAAGCGAGCCAAACGGAGCAGCCTGTCCAAGCCTACAAGCCTATTGTGCCACCGAAAATCTCTGGGATTTCAGAATGGGATGGAACGCCCAACAATGAACCTATCGTCAAAGAAGAGCCTGAGCCCTACCGGGAGGTTTTACCCCCGGAAATCAAGCCCGAGCCTGAGCCAGAGCCAGAGCCAGAGCCTGGCTCAGACGATTCAACTGAAGGTGAGAGCGAAAAGTAACTTACTCGCAGTTACCAGCCGCTTCGAAGCGATGCGGTAAACCATCCCGCATGCGAGAGCACCAAGAACCGAAGAGCGTTACAGATTGCTCACCCGTAAAGTTCCATCCATCGGTTTCACTGGCATCGAAAGGAACCGTTTCACCATCTACGGTAAACGCAATGTTATCCGCCGCAGCTGCATCGAAAGGCAGCTCAAAGGTGCAAGGAACCACGCTCGCTGAAAGATCGCTCAAAGCTTGGGTTAGCTCTGCTTCATCCGATACAGAAATATGCTGACCATTGGCCGCGGCGCCTCCCGCAAGTGCCATAGCATCCAGCAAATCAGTTACACCCTCGGTACCCGGCAAACCCACCACAAAAGTTTTAATGCCCTGCTCGCGCAAGACCAAAACTTGATTGGAGGTTCGAACAGCGTCCAAGCAGTTCGCTCCATTCAGCATACAAGTTGCACCCGGGATACACTCACAGGTTTGCCAGTTCAGGTCCATGTTACAACCCGGGCCACCGTCGGTTGCCAAAAGGATATAATTCGCACCGCCCGGATTGTTGCTTTGAAGCCAATCACCAGCAGTGACTAAAGCCTCATAGGTTGGTGTTCCACCCAGCGGATCCCAAGAGTTCATTCCCGCAATAATATCTGTTGCAGATTGAGAAGATGGCTCAACAATTATTTGTCCAGAACCACACGCATCGATGCCGGCGCTTGGAAAGAGAAGCAAGCCAAAATCAACAACATCTTGAAGTGCTGTTGTCACCGAAGAGAGCCCCGCTTGCATGTCGGTCCAGCGCGTTTGCTCACTCATGCTGCCAGAGCGGTCCACCACCAACATCATTTTGGCAACTTCTCCAGCTTCTGGTTTTAAGACGAACACGAAAGAGTCGTCGCAATCTTCTTCGTCGACCACATCGGGCTCGGTGGTGTCTGGGGCGTCCGTGTCTGGAGTATTCGTGTCTTGCCCCGGATCAGTATCTTCCCCATTGCTGTTGGTATCGGTGTCCGAGGTATCCTGACTAGACGAGCCACTGCCTAGCTCCCCTGGAGCATCGCTGCCGCCAGTGGTTTGGTTCTCGGCACAAGCCGTCGTTAAAATAAGCGCGATTATCGTAACTAAGTTCTTCATAGGCGGGGGATATGCATCTGTGCGCTAAAATGCAACGGCTCAGCGGTCTGATCTGGTAACCAAAGAAAGACCTACCAGAGCTGACGG